>JBPYEW010000191.1:0-7307 GCA_051984555.1 Terriglobales bacterium
TTCACCTGATCATCAACACGCCGCATGGTCCGGACCCGTATTTTGACGAGAAGGCGATTCGTCGAGCGGCTGTGATCGCGCATATTCCCACGATCACGACTTTGGCGGCCGCTCGGGCCGCGGCGGAAGGCATTGCTGCCCTCCAGCGCGGTGAGATTCATGTGCAGGCCTTGCAACACCTGCACGCAGAAAGAGCAGCGCACAAGAGCGGCTACTAGCCTGAGTTCCATTCTTTGCCACTCAGCCAAGAGCGGGGCGCCCGTTCTCGTTTCAGTCCGTCACGCCGATCGTTGTGGTCCGATCTCTCGCCTTAGGATGACAATGGTTGCCAGCTAAGTTGATAATGAGAACAGCTTAGTCACAGTGGAAGCTGATATCTGGCAGCCTACGGAGGTCATCGATGTTGCTTTCCGGAATTTTCCCTCCCATCACGACGCCTTTCTATCCTGAAGGGAACGTCTACCACAAGAAGGTCGAGGCAAACGTCGAGCGTTACTCGAAGACCCCGGTTGCCGGCATCGTCGTGCTGGGATCCACGGGCGAGGCGATCCTGCTTTCCGATGAGGAACGGCGGCAGGTTCTGAAGACTGCCATGGATGCCGCAGGGCCGGACAAAGTCATGATCGCGGGTACAGGCATCGAATCGGCAAGCGAGACACTGCGCCTGACTGAGTACGCCGCTGAACTGGGCTATGACATTGCGATGGTTCGAACGCCGCACTACTACAAAGGGCAGATGAAACCAGCCAATGTGCTGGCTTTTTACCGATACGTGTGTGATCGGTCGCCTCTGCCGGTCATTATCTACAACTTTCCGCAAGCAACCGGGTACGACATGCCCGCTGAACTCGTCATTGAACTTGCGAACCACTCCAATTTGATCGGAATCAAGGAATCCAGCGGGGACGTCGAGAAGGTCCGCAAAATGGTGGAAGGGACGCGGCAGGTGAAGCGCAGCGCGACAGTGACGGAAACGTTCGGTGCCGTGACTCCGAGAATGCTCAGAACCGGCGGGTCGAATAACGGAGGCGGGGAACTTGTTTCCGTTGCGGCGCTAGGGGGTGGATTGCCAAAGCCATCGTCGTCGTCCGTTTCGGTCGTCTCGGGAATTAAGACCAGACAGAAGGAAGTCGGATTCCAGGTGCTGGTTGGAGCCGCGCAGAAACTCGAGCCTTCGCTGCAGGCCGGAGCTGTGGGTGCGATTCTTGCATTCGCCGATTGCTGCCCTACAGCTTGTTACGAAATATACGCGGCATGGAAAGAAGGCGATCACGCGCTGGCCCGCGAGAAGCAGGAGAGGATTGCGAAAGCCGCCCAACGAGTGGTCGGGGAATTAAGCATCCCTGGGGTGAAGTACGCGATGGACTACAACGGGTATTACGGCGGAGTGCCGAGGTTACCGCTGCTGCCCGCCACGGGCGAGATCAAGGCTGAGATTGAGTCGCTGCTCGGGAACATTCGGAATTGAACCCAGCAGTTTCATTTAGCCGTTGGTACTAAGCCTGAATTCGTTAAAGAGTGGTTGAAGATTGGTTACCTCGGCGCTTCTTTCTACGCCGTTCCCGCACGTTTCGATTGCCTCTCAAGCCGAGGCATGTCAGAATCCGCTACCATGCGTCGGACACCTCTGGACTTGGCTGTTGTCTGCTGTTTCTTTCTAGTAGTACTTGCGAACGCAAGTAAGCGTCCCGCCACCATCACTATGGTGTGGCCAAATGAGCAAAAACCTACTCTTCGCCTGACATTCGAGCGATTTCAGCAGTTGGGGGGATACGGTGGACAACTGAGCTTCATGTCGGACGTAACCGTCCAGAATGTGTCGGACCAGAAAATTCCTCGTGCTTCGTTTACGGTGTACTTGTTCGACAAGAACAAAACGCGCATTGGGGATGGTATTTTGCAAGTGAAAGATCTGGATCCCGCGCAAGGAGCGAAGATTGGCTTCCAGTTCTTCTCGGTGGGAGTTCCCGACACAATCAGCTTAATGGCCAGGAATGATGCTGCTGGCGTGCCCACTTCATTGAAGGCCGTGCCCCTCAAGATCATCACCATTCCGCCCGGCGCAAACCTGAAGGTGGATGGAAAAGCTGCTGGTGTTACGCCGAGAATGGTTGACCTCACGGTTGGGAACCACATGCTGGAATTCACGAAAGATGGATATGCAAATGGCAGCACTCCAGTCGATGTAACTCAGGACGAGGTTCCGGGCGGCAGCATCACGGTGGAACTGGGTGGTCTTTCCCGCGATACAGTGGAATTGCGAGATGGAAAGGTGCTACTCGGGGATGTGGTCTCGTTGTCGATGACCTCAGTCGTTTTGCGCATGGACGGAAAAGAACAGGCTTACGACCGCAACCAGGTCAAGAAGATCCTGCTTGTGGAAAGGGAAGTAGTCCAAAGTCCTACGCAGGCGCCCGACAGTCCCGGCCAGAATTCCTCAAAACAATAGGGCAGGAAGTACTTGCCGTTCGGGCAAAGGCTCCTCTATAATTAGAACGAACGTTCGAATAAACCCATGGCGACTGCCTCTCCAGCCAAAGTAGCTTCCGGTCGACGCCGAAAGGCTGCCGCGCACGAATCCGATACCCGCTTTGATCGTCGGCTGGCCAAGATTCTTGAGCACGCGACAGATGTCTTTTGCGAGAAGGGCTACGAGGGCGCTTCCATGCGCGACCTGTCGCGGCACAGCGGCATGTCGCTGGCCGGGATGTATTACTACTTCGAGTCCAAAGAACGGCTGCTTTACCTGATCCAGAAACACACATTCAGCACCATCGTCGAGCGCCTGCGGGAGCAACTGGAACCGGTGAGCGATCCCGAGCAGCGGGTTCGCATTTTCGTCCAAAACCATCTGGCATATTTTTTAGCCAATCAGAAGGCGATGAAGGTGCTGTCGCATGAAGACGAGGTTCTGAAAAACGGTTATGGCGCAGAGATCGCGGCTATCAAACGCGAGTACTACCGGATCTGCATCGAACTGCTGGATGCGTTGAAGCGCGCACGACACCTGGAGTACTCGAGCCGGATCGCTGTGCTGAGCCTGTTTGGCATGATGAACTGGATATACACGTGGTACAACCAGCGGGCGGACGGGAATGCTGAGATGCTGGCGCAACAGATGGGCGACATTTTTCTGCAAGGTGTATGCTCGCCAGGCGAGTGCAAGAAGAGATAACCCGCGTGGGGCGGGTCAAAGCAGAATCTCACGGGCAAAAGTCCGTCAGAAATGACAAGTTTTTGAGTTTTCCGAAAACATCCGGGTCCCGCCGACCTGATTATGAAAAGGAGTTGCGACATGGCAACAACAACCCAGCCGGCAGCAGCCGAAACCACCAAGCAGCTGATCAACTATCGCGCGGAGGGCGGCGTGGCCGTCATTGAGATGAACGATCCGCCGGCGAACACCTACACCTACGACATGAACCGACAGCTTGATGAGGCCATCCTTCGAGCGCGAATGGAGAACGATGTTTACGTGATCGTGCTCACCGGCAACGGAGATAAGTTTTTCTCGGCCGGCGCGAATATTCGCATGCTGGCGAGCGTCGATCCGACCTTCAAGTACTACTTCTGCCTGCATGCCAATGAAACCCTGCTGCGCCTTGAGCACACGCCCAAGCTCGTGATCGCCGCTCTGAACGGTCACACGGTGGGAGGAGGACTGGAGATCGCCATGGCTGCCGACATGCGTATCGCTCGCAAGGATGCGGGCAAGATCGGCTTGCCCGAGGTGAATCTGGGAGTGCTGCCGGGAACCGGTGGAACGCAGCGCCTGTCGCGGCTGGTGGGGAAGAGCAAGGCCATCGAACTGATGGTGACGGGAAACACATTCTCTTTTGAAGAGGCGGAAGAACTGGGCATCGTGAACCAGATCTTCGAGCGCGAGAACTTCATGGAGAACGTCATGGAATACGCGCGCCAGTACTGTCCACCGAACAAGGCGGCGAAAGCTGTCGGGCGCATCAAGCGCGCGGTGCAGACGGGCTGGGAGATTCCGATGGAGTCCGCACTGGCTGTCGAGCGCGAAAACCAGCAACTGCTATTCCAGAGCGACGACGCAAAGGAAGGCTTGGCGGCTTACGTCGACAAGCGTCCAGCAACGTTCACGGCGAAATAACCAATAGATGATGCAGGCACGGGCGTTCTCGCCCGTGCTTCTCAAAGAGTCTGACATGATTGCTGCTACCAAGGCGCGTGTAGAACCCGGTCGGTTGCTGATTGACGGCGAGTGGGTGGATGGGTCGAAGAAGGTCGATACCTTCAATCCTGCTACCGGCGAGGTTTTGACTCAAATCACGGAGGCGTCTTCCCAGGACGTCGATCGAGCTGTTCAGGCCGCTCGGCGTGCTTTCGAAGATCGCACGGGAGGATGGCGCAAGCTATCGGCCAGCGAGCGCGGGAGGCTCATCTGGAAGCTCGCCGACTTGATTGAGAAGAACATTGACGAGTTCGCTGAACTCGAGACCCTCGACAATGGCAAGCCGATCTTCGAATCGCGCTATGTCGATATGCCGATGGTCATCGACGTTTTGCGCTACTACGCCGGATGGTCGACGAAGATTCACGGCGAAACCGTCAACACGTTTGAGACGGCATTCACCTACACCCTGCGCGAACCGGTGGGAGTGGTGGGACTGATTATTCCGTGGAATTTCCCGTTACTGCTGGCATCGTGGAAGCTCGGCCCGGCGCTCGCCTGCGGATGTACGGTGGTCATGAAGCCGGCAGAACAAACGTCACTCACGACATTACGGCTAGGAGAGCTGGCCGTTGAGGCGGGGTTTCCTGCAGGCGTCATCAATATCGTGACGGGCGGGCCGGCGACGGGAAAAGCGATCGTGGCGCATCCCGGCATCGATAAGATCGCGTTCACGGGATCGACGGCGGTCGGCAAAGAAATCATGCGGGGGGCGGCCGATACCTTGAAGAGGGTCACGCTCGAACTCGGGGGCAAGTCGCCGAATATTGTGTTTGCCGATTCCGACATCGACAATGCCGTAAAGGGCGCGATCAACGGCATCTTCTATGGGAAGGGCGAGGTCTGCAACGCGGGATCGCGGTTGTTTGTCGAGAGCAAAGTAAAAGACGAATTCATAGAGAAGTTGGTGGGTAGAGCGAGCAAGATGAAGCCGGCTGATCCGTTGGATCCGAAGACGCGGCTGGGTGCGATTGTGAGCCAGGAGCAGATGCAGACTGTTCTGGGCTACATCGATGCCGGAAAGAAGGAAGGGGCCAAGCTGATTTCGGGCGGCAATCGCGTGTCGGTGGACGGGGGCAAGGGCTTCTTCATTGAGCCGACCATCTTCGGTGACGTCACCAATGAGATGAGAATTGCGCAGGAAGAGATCTTCGGACCGGTGCTGGCGACGCTCAGCTTTGATGACATCGACCAGGTTGTCGCAAAGGCGAATCAGAATCAATACGGGCTCGCAGCAGCAGTGTGGACGCGCGATGTTAAGAAAGCGCATGCGGTATCGCGCCAGCTCAAGGCTGGCACGGTGTGGATCAACACCTACGGGCTGATGGACGCATCGCTACCGTTCGGTGGCTACAAGAGCTCCGGCTTTGGCCGGGAACTGGGCGAGAACGCGCTGGAACATTACACGGAAGTAAAGACAGTTTGGTTGAATATGCAATGAGGCAGCAATAGCAGTTGGCATTTAGCGGTTAGGTTTTGGCAAGGCGGGGTTGGTTGATTGCCAACTGCTGAAACGAGTGGCAGGACATACACAAGGAATATTTTTTATGCCGGGTAAAGTAGCAAAAATCGGAACCTTCAGTGAGTGGGTCGGGCTGTTCGACGAGTGGCGCAAGGAGATTGGCGTCAACCGGGATGAGATCGCCAGCTTCCAATTCGACACGCTCTTTGGCGCGATCGAGACCGACGAGATCCAGTTCGGCGCCTACAAGGGACGTTCGAAATGGCAGAACCTGCGCCAAATGCCAACACAGCAGATGCGCGACGCGCTGATGAACATGATCGTCTACCAGGGCGATACGGAATTCGCCAGCGTCGAGCAGCAGCGCCATCTGTTCGAGACCGCCCCCACGGATTGGGATCGCAAGGCGCTTACCCGAGTGATGATCGAAGAGATGCGTCATGGATGGCAGATGTGCGCGTTGCTGGTCGAGCATTTCGGATACTCGGGGAAAGTGGAAGCGCAAAAAATGCTGGAGCGCAGGGCATTTGAGAACAAGCGGCTGCTGGGCGCATTCAACGTCGATGTCGACAACTGGATGGATTTTTTCACCTACACGGACTTTGTCGATCGCGATGGTAAGTTTCAACTGCAGATGCTGAAGTATTCGGCCTTCGCGCCCCTAGGTCGGTCGATGTCCTACATGCTTCGCGAAGAGGCATTTCACATGGGAACCGGGAACGATGGCCTGCGGCGTATCGTCGAGGCCGGCGTGATTCCGCCATGGCTGATTCAGAAATACCTGAACAAATGGATATCGTCGTCCTACGACCTGTTTGGAACAGATCATTCTTCGTCGGCGCATTGGGCCTATGTATGGGGTATCAAGGGCCGGTATGACGAGCCGCAGAACCAAACCGAGGCCGATCTCGATGATCTGAACGACTACAACCGCATTTTGTATCAGAAAGAGGTGGCTGGCCTGATCGAGCGGTTCAACTCGTTCTTAAAGCCAGGCACGAAGAAGCTGTACGCGCCCAACATCAAATTCAATCGGGCGATTGGCAAGTATGCTGGGCAAAAATTCCATGCCGAGAATGGCGATCCTCTGGACGATAAAGCCTACGACCAGCATATGAAGGAGTACATGCCGAGCCCGGAAGACAAGAAGTTGCTGCTCGAGATCATCGCGAACGAGAAGAACTGGATAGCGGAGAAGCAGGGAGCTCGCGATCCGCTGACGACAATTGCCGAGCCGCGCAAGTCGGCGATCAATATCTAGCCGTCAGCAGTGAGCGTTTAGCAGTAAGCAACCTTTTTCAAACATGGTTACGAACGCAATCCCGACATTAACTCGAATCAAGGTAACGTTTGCGCCGGCGGTTGCCCAAGTTGCGTTGGACCACCCCCCTCTAAACATCATCGACATTTCGATGATGGAGGAACTTGCGCAGTCGTTAGCGGAAATCGAATCACGACCCGATGTCGCGGCAGTGGTGATCTCCGGTTCGGGCACGGCTTTTTCCGCAGGCGTCGATGTCGCGGCGCACACACCGGAGAAGGTCGATGAAATGTTGCAGAAGTTCCATGCCGTGATACGTGCCGTAGTCGCTAGCAAGAAGGTGACGATCGCCGCGGTCCACGGGCACTGTCTGGGCGGTGGGGCCG
>JBPYEW010000192.1:0-15612 GCA_051984555.1 Terriglobales bacterium
GATGAAACAGATGACAGGAGAACTGCGCGACGCCCACACCCGCTTTCACACGCCGAGCGAACGTCAGCGCGCCTCGCGCCGCGTGGCCACAACCACCGGCGTGCTCATTGCTAATGTCGATGGCGAACCTACGGTCGTAGACGTCGAGCCGGATTCCGAGGCCGATCGCTCTGGCGTTCAACCCGGCATGTTGCTGGCGAGTGTTGATGGAGAATCCGCAGCCAGGCGCCTGACGGAAATTGAGGAGCAAAGTGGAACGTCGTCTTCAGAGCGTGCCACGGCGTTGCTAGGCTACTACCGCCTGCTCGCCGGAGAACCGGGAAGCCTGGTTCGGCTCCGCTTGGTAAAGGCTGACGGTAGTCCTCTGGACGTGGTTCTGAAACGCCACGTGGTGTCGCTGGCGCCGAGCGTCACGGCGCGCACGCTGCACTCAGGCATCGTTTACATGCGATTGCCGCTTTTCGATGGCTCCATCGCGAAGCAGGCGAAGGCTTCCTTGCAGAAGAACGCGCAAGCGGCTGGCGTGATCCTGGATGTCAGGGGCAACCCGGGCGGGAACTTTGCCGGAGTGTTGAAGACGGCTAATAGTTTTTTCTCGCGAAGAGTTTCATTCGGTCATGTGATAACGCGCTCGGGGACCGCTCCGTCGTTTGTTCTGCGAATGTTTGGTGTCCCCTCCGATTTGCAGACCGGGCATCCTGGCAAGCAGATTTATGCGGGCCCGATTGTTGTTCTTACCAACGAGGGTTCCGGTAGCGGAGCCGAACTGTTCGCCGCAGGCATGCAGGAGAATGGCCGGGCGAAGGTCGTCGGACGTCAGAGCTGTGGCTGTGTGCTGGGAACCGTAGCCCACAAAGTAAAGGGCGGCGGTGAAGTCGATATCAGCGAATTTGCCATCGTCACGTCGAAAGAAAAGCGTCTCGAAGGTATTGGGGTCATGCCTGACGTAATTGTTCCGCTGAGACTTGCCGACCTTCGCCAGCACCGCGACGCCGCCTTGGAAGAGGCCGAAAAGGTGCTGCAGGCGGAACCACGCACCAAGTGAAGATTTGTTGATTGACGACTGCAGGACCTAGGACTAGCGGCTGTACTGATTTCGCTTTTTCTCCTCGTGCCGCGCCATCCCAAGCTGAATTAATCGATCAATCAGCGAGGAGTACTCCAAACCCGTCGCCGCCCACAGCTTGGGATACATGCTGATCGACGTAAAACCCGGCATGGTATTGATCTCGTTCAGATAGATCTTTCGCGACTTCGGATCCATCAGGAAGTCCACTCGCGCGAGGCCTGAGCAGTCGACGGCGCGGAATGCCGCGACCGCCAATTCGCGGACCGTCTTAGTCTCCGATTTGCTCAGCTTGGCAGGAATGATCAGCTGCGAGCCTTCGTCCAGGTACTTCGCGTCGTAGTCGTAGAATTCTTTGCTCGGAACAATTTCGCCCGGAACCGACGCTTCTGGCGTGTCATTCCCAAGAACCGAGCACTCGATCTCTCTCGCTTTATTTTTGTTTCCGCCGACACCTTCTTCAATCACGATCTTGCGGTCAAACCTGGCAGCTTCCTCGATACACGGGCCCAACTCTTTGCGATCATGGGCCTTCGTGATGCCAACCGAGGAGCCCAGGTTCGCGGGTTTCACGAAGACCGGGTATTTGAGCTTGCTTTCGACAAGCTTCTGAAGTTTTTTGGGATTTGCTTTCCATTCACTGCGAAGAAAGGTCACATGCTTCACGATGGGCAAACCGGCCGAGCGAAACAGAGACTTCATGACGTCTTTGTCCATGCCGGCCGCAGAGCCCAGCACGCCCGCCCCGACGTATGGCAGATCAGCCAGTTCGAACAGCCCCTGGATGGTGCCGTCCTCGCCGAACGTCCCGTGCAGTACCGGAAAGATGACATCGACGTTGATGGCGCGGTCGCTGGCCCGTCGCAGCATCGTGGCATCGCCCTTTAGAGGCATGAGGCCCTGTTTCCGAACTGGCTCGGGTGGAATAACTACGGCTTCGCCTCTCATCAACACAGCCGCACCCGGGGTGGCTTCCGGGTCTCCGGCCCGTAGATGCCGCGGCTCGTGCTCGCCTTTGAGCAAACGCTCGGCATGATCGGCCGTCAGCCAGCGGCCATCTTTCGTGATCCCAATCGGCACCACATCGTACTTGTCTTTATCGATCGCATTGAGGACGGATGCGGCCGAGAGCAGTGAGACTTCATGCTCGCCGCTGCGTCCGCCGAAGAGAATGCCAACCCGCAGCTTTTTCATGACAATTCAGTCTGGACGCGGCACTTTTATTCGTCAATCACAGGAAAGGTTCGCGGCGGTACCGAAGTGTCAGCCGTTAACCTGTGCTTTTGGCCCGTGGCGTATTGATCACCTCGCTCTGCCGAAGCGTGGCACAGGTGCAGCCGATGCTTGAGTGATCGTTGAGTGTTTTCTCTTAGCACATCCGTGCCATTCCCAACTTCAATCCAGCATCTTACCTTTACGTGCACTCCACCTTTGGCCAGCAAATTCAGGTGATAACGTTATGCGGGACTCCAGCCGTTTCGCACGACCATTTGCCGACGTGTGGCAATATCTTCCCTTTGAGCCGAGTGCTGCGCTGGCTCATTTTCTAGACAGGTTTATGATCGCGGGACGCTTTGATGCCGACCGTTTTTGGGAATTCGTAGCCGCCGTCAATTCCCAACCATCGCCTCTCAGCCAAAACCGCCCGATCGCCAGCGAGAACTGATCCAGTACCTCGCGGATTGGCGGATGGTTTAGCCTTTGGAAATGTCACAGAAACAACAATGCCGGGCTGGTTGGCCCGGCATCCTGTTTTTGCACTCCAAGGTTTCGACTAGGTTTTGAGGTCCCTGGAAAAATTTTGTTTGCGCTACATCACCAGCGCTAAGTTCTCAAGCTCCTGCTGCAGAATGGGCATGGAGCAACCCGAAATCTCAACTCGAGAAGCCGCATCCATCGCCGCCTGCGGCGATACACCGTAGCCCCGGCCCATCAAGAATACCTGCAAGAGTTCCGCGGCTTCCCGCGAATCGATCATCCCTCCCTGCAGGAGATCGTTTCGCAGGGCCGTCAACTCCGTCACCGTGAAGCGTTCTTTCATGGCCATCACCTCCGACCCTGCCTTTGAGGTATTAGACTCACCGGGTGCCACTATCGTTGCATGCAATTCGCTTGCCGCGCCTACGGTCTAACCCTTAAAGATGTTTCAGGTCGCCCCTATGTCTATTAACCCCATAGCTATCGACAAGTTGCGCGTACGACTTCAGAAGCGCAGCCAGGGTAATGAGAGGGTGGTTACCGGTTGGGATGACAATTTGTGTCGTTTTGGCACAACCAGGCTGAGACGATGTGTCAGAGTGCTCACGGGGACCGTGATCAGGAGGGGTCGGTAGTCGCCTCGTCGATCAAGAGCACAGGGATGTCGTCCCTGATGGGATAGACACGCTTGCAGGTCGCACACTTGAGGCTGTCGCCCTTCTCGACGAGGGGCGTTTTGCAGACCGGACAAACGAGCATCTGGAGAAGGTCCTGGTCGATCATGCGGATATTTTACTCCCAGCGAGCAGCACGGGGAATGCAGTCGAACCGACAAGAACTGTGGGGTATTTGCGAGGGATGAGATTGTGAGCCTGTCCGCACAGCGGTTTGATTTCGGTTTACGATAGACTTTCCGGCTCGGCAAAATCCTACAATCGAGGAACTCATGGCGGCCACGATCCTGGACGGCACCAAAATCGCTTCGGAGATCCGCGCGGAAGTCACCGCAGAAGTAAGGAACTTAACGGCGGCTGGAGTACGTCCCGGTCTGGCCGTCGTCCTGGTCGGCAACAATCCCGCGTCGGAGATTTATGTTCGCGGCAAGGTGAAGAGCTGCGAAGAGGTCGGCATCTACAGCGAGAAACACACTCCGCCGGCGACGGCCACCACCGAGGAACTCCTCGCGCTGGTGCACGATCTGAACAGCCGCGAAGAGATCGACGGGATTCTGGTTCAGTTGCCCTTGCCATCCCAAGTGGACTCGAAGAAAGTTCTCATGGCAGTTGACCCGGCGAAGGACGTGGACGGCTTTCACCCGGTCAATGTGGGCTTCCTGTCGACACAGCGGCCGGGCCTGGTTCCGTGCACTCCGGCAGGCATGATCGAGATCCTGAAGCGCAGCAACATTCCAATCGCGGGACAAGAAGCGGTGGTGGTCGGGAGAAGCGATATCGTCGGCAAACCGACAGCCATGCTGCTGATCAACGGGAATGCCACGGTGACGGTCTGCCACTCGAAAACGAGGGATCTACCGGGCGTCTGCAGACGCGCCGACATTCTCATTGCAGCTATCGGCAGGACGGGCATGATCACGCGCGAGTATGTTCGCCCGGGAGCGACTGTGATTGACGTGGGGATGAATAAGATTACAGATCGCGCCGAGTTCGAGAAATTCTTCAAAGGGAACGAGAAGCGCGAGGCGGCCTTTGCCAAAAACGGCTCGACGCTCATCGGCGACGTGCATCCCGAGGTCGCCGAAATCGCCGGTGCGATCACGCCTGTTCCCGGCGGTGTCGGCCCGCTGACGATCGCCATGCTAATGGTGAACACAGTGCATGCTATGAAGCTACGCCGCGGGTCGCGCATTCCGGAGCTATCAAGAGCTTGAGCCGCCATCACTGCGCTGGATTGTCCCTTCAGGGGGAATTGTGCTCAAAGTCGGCCTGACTGGTGGCATCGCAAGCGGCAAGTCAGTTGTTGGCGAGATGTTTGCTGCTCTCGGCGCACACGTGATCCAGGCCGACCTAATCGCACATCAACTCATGCAGCCAGGAGAGCGGGTCTACGAGGAGGTCGTCAATCATTTTGGGCGCGGCATTCTCGATCCAGACGGCACGGTGAATCGCGCCAAGCTGGCCGAAGCTGCCTTCAGTGGTCAGCCGCCACGGGTCGAGGAACTGAATCGCATCGTGCACCCAGCCGTCGTCCGCAGGCAGGACGAATGGATGAACGAGGTGGGTCGCCGGGATTCCCAGAGTATTGCCATGGTGGAAGCGGCTCTCATCCTGGAAGCAGGCGCGGCAGAACGTTTCGATCGGCTCATCGTCGTAACCTGCAATTCCGACCAGCGTGTCCACCGGTGGGCCAACCGGGTGAAAGTTGATGAAGAGACTGCCCGGCGTGAAGTCGGGCGCCGCATGGCGGCCCAAATACCCGATCTGGAAAAGATTAAGGCCGCCGACTATGTCATCGACAACTCCGGGATGTTAGACGAGACGCGGCGACAGGTGCAGGATGTGTACGCGAAGCTGAAAACAGAAGCAATCAGCAGTTAGCGATTGGCAATCAGTAAGACATCGGGCAATTGGGGCCATGTACCGGGTACAAATGTTGAGCCGGCTCCCGCTATTTTGCCCCATCGCGGAAACCCGGAGGCTGGAACCCCGCGCCTGAATTGCTAAAATCGTACTCGACAGTCCTCACGCCGGAAAAATTATGCGAGTCATTCGTCCCCTTCTGATCGCTTTTATCATTGCTGGAGCCTTCTTCTATTTCACAACGTACCGCCGCAACGCTTTCCGCTCGACGGACTGGCTCGGACGTCCTTCAAAGCTCGAGGTTACCGAAGCGGCGAGTGATAACACCGTCGATGCCGAAGAACAGAACAATATCTCTGTATATCGGAAGAACATCGGCACGGTGGTCAACATCACGTCACGAGCCGTCACGTTTGATTTCTTCTATGGACTGGTACCCCAGGAGGGCCAAGGCTCCGGATTCGTGATCGACAAGGAAGGGCACATCATCACGAATTACCATGTGATTGCAGACGCCCGCCAAGTCGAAGTTACCCTGCACAACCGCAAAAAGTATCGGGCACAGATCGTGGGCATGGATCGGGCGCACGATCTGGCAATCATCCAGATCAAGGCGCCTGACCTCACTCCGGCAGTGCTGGGAGATTCGAAGAACCTGCAAGTCGGGCAGCGGGTGTATGCGATCGGCAACCCGTTCGGCCTATCGGGCACTCTGACTACGGGCATTGTAAGTTCGATTCGACCGGTACAAGAACCCGACGGGATGGTGATCGACGAGGCCATCCAGACCGACGCGGCCATTAACCCAGGCAACTCCGGCGGGCCTTTGATGAATTGGAGGGGAGAAGTGATCGGCATCAATACGATGATTCTCTCCAGCGTCGGACAGAGCGCCGGTATCGGCTTTGCCATTCCGATCAATACGGCAAAAGCAGTCATGAACGACCTGGTCACGTTTGGGCGTGTGCGGCGTCCCGCGCTGGGAATCCGCACGATCCCGATCAGTCCTGAACTCGCAAACCAGATGGGGCTGGCTGCCGATTACGGTTTGCTAGTCGTCCAGGTGGTCTCCGGAGGCCCCGCGGATCGCGCCGGCTTGCGTGGCGGCACCGAGCAGGCATACCTGGGTAACACGCCGATTACGCTCGGTGGGGACCTGATCGTCGCAATTGATGGGCAGCGAGTCGAGGACCAGCAAGACCTTTCGCACGTGATGAATAATCACCGCGCCGGCGATACGGTCCACGTCACGATTTACCGCGGCAAAAAGAAGATGGATGTCGATGTCACGCTGGGCGAGGCGCGACAACAGGTGTAATTGTTCGCCGATGCGGGTAACCGCGGGTTGGATATGGAACAACTAATCGGCCGCGTCACTCTACAAGGAAAAGCTGCTAACCCTGGCGTACATCGAGAGGTAATGCGCAACATTCGTCCACTGCTGGCTCTCATCGCACTTTGCGCCTCGACCGTGGCGCAGGTCCCGCAGAACCGGCTTGCTCATCTTCGCCATGGCATCAACATGTACGGCTGGTTCGGCCAGGTCTATGCCGCCGAGGGATACACGAAGGAACACTTCGAAAAATACGAGACGGCGGACGACATCGCGCTCATCAAGTCGATGGGATTTGACCACATTCGACTCGTGATCAATCCACAACCGATGATGGCGCACGGAGCGCCGGATCGGCTCCCCACCGACTATGTCGGTTATCTCGATCACGCGATAAAGATGATCCTCGACCAGGGGCTTGGTGTCGTGATCGACATGCACCCTGAGAGCGATTTCAAGCACAATCTCGCGACGGAGGCCGATTCCGTCGAGCGGTTCGAGGATTTCTGGCGTGCCCTCGCGCGACACTACTCGGGTCTCAATCCCGATTATGTCTTTTTTGAGGTCCTCAACGAGCCTGAGATGACGGACCGGTTTCGCTGGTACGGTGTGGAAGCCAAGTTGGCGTCCGCGATACGGGAGGGCGCACCGCAGAACACAATCATCGCCGCTGGCGCAAACTGGTCGGCGGACGATGAACTGCTCTTTCTCGAGCCACTCCGCGATACAAACGTGGTTTATAACTTCCATTTCTACGAGCCTCACGTCTTCACGCATCAGGGCGCGACATGGGGCGTTGGCTGGTGGCACTACGTGCATGGATTGGCGTATCCGTCGAACCGCGAATCAGCGGAGAAAGCTGCCTTATTGGTTCCCGATGCCGTAAATCGTCTTCCCATCCTGCGCTATGGTATGGAGCATTGGGACGCAGACCGCATACAAATGGAGATCGGCCAAGCGGCCGAATGGGGCAGAAAGTGGAATGTCCCCCTGGTTTGTAACGAATTTGGCGTATACCGTCCGAACGTCGATCCCAGAGACCGTGCGGCTTGGATACAGGATGTCCGTACCGCGTTGGAGAAATACGGAATCGGGTGGGCAATGTGGGAGTACGACGGCAGTTTTGGGGCAGTCACTACGGAGACGGGGAAGAAAGTGCCGGATACCGCTACGCTGAAAGCCCTGGGACTGAGGTAGGAATGCCTTCTGACCCGTTACCCTGGGCTTAGTCGCCTTTCTTGACACCCTGTTTCCACCCTTTTATTCTTTTCTATTGCTCCTTGCAGAACGTACGCTCCGTGTTTCCGCGGCCTGAGTGCTAATCTGGGTGGGGCGGCGGAGATCCCGATGTTCATCGATATACACGACTTAGAGCGGAATCCCCTGGATTTTCGGGAGGATATCCGTCCGAACTCGATCGATCTCGGGACCGAAATCCGGCAGGTGAACGTTCTCAAGACGTCCGGCCGGGCCGACATGGTCGAGGAGCATCATGGTAAGCACAACGTGCTTCGGGACATCCGCCTCAAGGGCGAGTTGTCGACCCGCCTGCAACTGAACTGCGCGCGGTGTCTGGAGCCGGTCATGCAAGAGGTACAGCGTGAGTTCGATTTGCTGTACCGTCCGCTGGGGAGCGACGCCGGCCATGCCGAGTTGTCGGTCACGGATGCCGAGGCCGAAATCGGGTATTACACTGGCGATGGCGTCGAACTGGAAGATGTCCTGCGCGAGCAGATCCTGCTGGCTGTGCCCTTGCGAGCTTTATGCAGTGAGGAATGCAAAGGACTGTGTCCACACTGCGGCAAGAACCTGAACGAAGGCCCATGCTCCTGCGCTGAACCGGTCGAGGATCCGCGCTGGGCCGCGCTGAAGGATATTCGTAAGCGTCTGGAATAATTTATCGCCGCCTCTGTGCAGTCTGGTGAAAGTGCTCGAATCACAGAGGACCGGGATCAACGAGGAATCAAGAGGAACCATGCCTAATCCGAAACGCCGACATTCCAAAGCGCGCCGGGGAAACCGCCGCGCGCATGATTCGATCAAAGGCCACTCACTCGCCGAGTGTCCCAACTGTCACGAGAAGAAGATGCCGCACCGTGCCTGCCCGAAGTGCGGCTACTACAAGGGACGCGAAGTTCTCGACGTCGAAGAATCCGCTTAACCCCACATAGATGGCAAGCGTCATAGCCCTCGACGCCATGGGTTCGGACCGGGCTCCCAAGCCCGAGGTAGACGGCGCCATCCTCGCCGCACGCCAATATGGCGTGCGCGTGCTTTTGATCGGCCGGGAACCGCAGCTCAGGGCCGAGCTCGACCGCCATACCAACATTACGCACCTGCCCATCGAGATCGTCCATGCAAGCGAAGTCATCCGCATGGACGAAAAAGCCGCCCAGGCCGTCCGGTCAAAACGCGATTCGTCGATGCGGGTCGGCCTGCGTTTGGTGCGGGAGGGGCGCGCTGCCGGATTCGTCACTGCCGGTAACACCGGTGCCGCGATGGCCACAGCAAAGATGGTGCTGGGGGCGCTTCCCGGCGTCGATCGCCCGGCGCTCGCTGCGGTGTTTCCTAACGCGCTCGGCACCGCAGCTACCCTGCTCGATGTCGGGGCCAACGTTGACACCAAGCCCGACAACCTCGAGCAGTTCGCCGTAATGGGGGAAATTTACTTCCGCAGTATTTTTGGAACGAGACGTCCCCGCGTCGGGCTGCTGTCCATCGGCGAAGAGGAAGGCAAAGGCAACGAACTCACGCGCGAGGCTTATCGGCTGCTGAAGCAGCTCCCTATCAATTTCATTGGCAATGTCGAGGGTCGCGATCTCTACAACGGCATGGTGGACGTGATCGTCGCCGATGGGTTCGTCGGGAATGTGGCTCTGAAAGTTTCCGAGGGCGTAGCCAACCTGGTGCGATACGTCTTGAAGGAATCCTTGCGTGCCACGATAACTCGCCAATTCGGCGCCTTGCTCTCGCGCAGTGCATTTGCGGATTTCAAACGCAGATTGGATTATTCCGAGTATGGCGGAGCGCCACTGCTCGGCGTGAAGGGCGTTTGCATCATCACGCACGGATCCTCGAACGCTAATGCGATCAAGAACTCGATCCGCGTGGCTGCTGAATTCTCCGAACGCGGCATCAATGCGAGCATTGAAAAAGGTTTGGCGTCAGTTCCTGCGCGGGCGGCGGCCAGCACGGTAGCAGTGTCCAAAAACTGAGATGTCCGCTCAGATCCGAAATGTCGGGTTACCGAACGGAATAAAAGACCAAAGCTCTAGCCCAGCGGCAGCATCTGATAGCTCGGCACCGACTTACCATAGGGACGGCACAAAAACTCACAAATGACCACTAACAGCATCGCCTTCCTCTTTCCCGGACAAGGTTCCCAGGCCGTCGGCATGGGCAAAGAACTTGCCGAACGCCACGCCATCGCGCGCCAGACCTTTGAAGAGGCCAACGACGCGCTCGGGTACAACCTCGCACAAATCTGTTTCGACGGTCCGGAAGACCAACTGCGCCTGACGGAAATCACGCAACCTGCGATCCTCACCACCTCGGTTGCCGCGTACCGCGCCGCCGCCGAGCGTGGCGTGAAGCCTACCTTCGTAGCCGGACACAGCCTGGGCGAATATTCCGCACACGTCGCGGCAGGCACTCTCTCCTTCGCTGACGCCGTTCGCACGGTTCGCAACCGCGGCAAATACATGCAGGAGGCAGTACCAGTTGGTGTGGGTGCGATGGCCGCCGTACTGGGCATGGCTCCCGAAAGCGTGGCCACGGTTTGTCACGACGCCTCGCAGGGACAAGTCTGCGAGCCCGCCAACATCAACTCGCCCGAACAGATCGTCATCTCCGGCCACACGCACGCGGTCGAGCGCGCTGCCAAACTGGCCGACGAACGAGGAGCAAAAAAAGCCAAGTTGCTTCCCGTGAGCGCTCCATTCCACTGCTCTTTGATGAAACCGGCTCAGGACCGTCTTGCCGGCGACCTGATTCACCTCACCTTCGCGAAGCCAACCGCGACCGTAGTTTGCAACGTCGATGCCGCCGAAGTTCGCGACGGAAACACCTCCCGCGACGCCCTCATTCGCCAGGTCACTGGAGCTGTGAAGTGGGAGCAGTCCATCCGTTTTCTGGTTTCCCACGGAGTACGAAGCTTCGTTGAAGTAGGCCCTGGCAAAGTTTTGTGGGGGCTTATGCGCCAGATTGATCGCACGCCTACGGCCCTCTACATCAATGACGACGCGTCATTGCATAAGACACTCGATCACTTCGCCCAGACCAGCGCGTAATTGTTGGGGAGTAGTCCTGCCCGGAGGTCTCATCAGTCGCGCAGACCTCCAGGCAAGATTTCTGAGGAGGAAGGTCCGCTCAGTGGCAAACCGCCGTGAAGCCCTGGAACTCCAGAGTGCCCCAACTGGCGCCGCCGGTGAGGATTCCGAGATCGTTAATTCCCTGAACGTAGGTGTTCGCCGAGCCGGGAACATAGACGACTTTAATACTGCCGTCCGGGTAGTAGATCCTGCTGCCGGCCGCCACGATCGCTCCTGAGTTGTTGATGTCGATCGGAAGATAATTCAGGCTGGTGAATGTGTTGGTGCCATTCTTCAGGGTGTAGCCGTACCACGTCGTACCTTTCTGATAGGTGCCGACAATAATTCCGTTGTCATTGATGGCGTACGCGGTCGACTGCACGGAGCCAGGGAACGCAATCTTGGTGAAGACTCCCTTCTGATAACGGAATGCGAACGTCAGCTTGGTGTTCGGATCCACGGCACTTCCGACGATCGTGTTCCACTTGTTGATTCCGTTCAGCGAGGTACCAATCGCTCCGGGAAAATTCACAGTGGAATACGAGCTTGCGGTCAGAATAAGACCCTTGGACCCTACCCCATTGGGAGGAACACTGGCGCTGGTAGAGCCGTATGCTCCCACAGAGGTTCCGTTCAAATTCCGTTTGTGCAGTTCGGTCCAGGCTGCGTTCGGAACCTTGAACAGTGTCGTGGTGCCATCCGAATAACGGATGAACGAAGTCGCATAGTTACCTGTGTCGCGATAGGCCGCGCCCACCACCGTGTCGTAATGGTTGATCCCATCCGGATAAAAGCCGCCAATGTAACCAGAGGGGGGATTGAAATAAGAGAAAGTACACGAGGCTTGGGTTTGAGCGAACGATGCTGCACTGAACAGACACAAGCAAGAAATAGCAATCGTCAGCAGACCGGCACTTTTGTACGACCTGAAACACGACATGGGAACGGTTCTCCTGTAGGAGTAGGCACATTCGCTGCACCCACTCGATTCACCGCTTCGATGTGCAGCTTCTCAGGGCCGGTTGTAGTTTTGAGCGTGGGACTCATAGACGTGGAGAGGCGCGTCATCACAGGTAACGCGGCACTCGTCCCTTCCTCATCTAGTAGCAATGGCCGAACAGAGAAGATCGAGGCAAGCTACTCCGGTGTGTTCGATGCGGCACCAGAATCGATGGCCGCGATCACGAGGAAAATGCTTGGAAGTCCGGCGAACGTCTCGCTACTTAAGAGTGCCTCGCACAGAGGCGTGGTAGCGCCGGCATGGCTTGCGCTCGCGGACTGCAAATCGAAGGTTCGGAAAAAGCTAAGTCAGACGGTTCCTAGCAGGGTGGGCTTGAGATTGTTTTGTCCTTTTTATCAACGTACACGCGAGCACGGTCGGAGCGACCATTGACGACCAATTGCACCACAACTCCCGTTCCGCCGCCGGGACAATTCCCACTAGCTTCCACTTTGTAGCTTTTGATCAAACCCCATTCACCACCCGGCCCCCAATCGGTATAGAACTCATTGTACGGATACTGAGCGTGCTGCTGAGGGTGCTGGCGCCAATCGGGGTCGTGAAGGTAGATCCCGTAAGCCTGTTCGTAGTTCTGTTTCTCGAGAGTGGCGAAAAATTTATCGGCCGTATGCTCCTCCGGCCAAAAACGGAAGAACCACGTAAAGAACGCAATCAGAATGACGATGGAGATCGAAGCACTGATGATGATCTTGCGCCGACGCTCGCGCGCGAGATCGGGCTGCTGGGCGTCCAGTAATGTCATGGCTGCTTAAGGATAACGGAAACCGGGGCGCGGTAAAAAGTTCCCAGACTAACTTCTGAAGCACCTATCGAGTTGCCGAGACTTCAAACAACCATTTGAAGCCAATCTGGCGGACTCAATGTGTCAGCCGGGTGCCCGGGAAGGAGCGATCTCTGAAGTTAAAGAGTTCTCTTGAACAGCGGTACAGCGACCCCGAGGGTCACGACGGCAAAGATGCTCAAGTACAGGATGTCGGGCCAGATGGCGACGAATCCCGCCTCTTTCAAGAGGAGTGCCTTGAAACCGTGCACCGCGTAGGTAAAGGGGTCCCCTTTCGCAATTACCCGGAGCCACGCCGGGAATGCCTGCACGGGATAGATCGACCCACTCGGGAAGAAAAGCAGCGTATTCAGGATGCCGAAAATGGCGCGCGGCACGAGCGGGTCTTCGACCCGCACCATCAGCAAAAACATCATGGTATTGAAGGCAACGGATGTGAGCACAATCATGATCAGCAAGCCGATCATGGCGGCGGGATCGAAGATCGTGCTTACGCCCGCTAACATTGACCCGATCATGGTGATTACTACTCCCGTAAGGACCGCTTTGATAGCGCCTGCGAGATTCAACCCGAATACCAGTTCGGTCTTGGTGATGGGAGTAACGAGATAACCTTCGTGCACGCCGCGAGCTTTATCGTCGATGTAGAGCATCCCGCCGCCGATCATCACGGAAACGAACATAGCCAAGGTGATCGATCCGGGCAGCAGGTACTTCATGTACTCGATGTAGGGATAGAGTTCGACGACCTCGAGTGCCTTCTGCTGCAGGATTCGTGGCTGGATGTCGGGCGTGTTGAGCGCATTTGTCAGCTCGGTCATTTCGGACTCGAGCGTCGAACTCATGAAATTGTCGCTGTTGTCGACGATGAGAGCGATCCGCGGATGGTTCTCTTCGTATACGCGTCTTGAATACTGCGGTGGAATAATGACGGCGCCCTGGATCTTGCCGTTGCGCACGTCTTCCATGGCCTGCTTATCGTTGTCGTAATAGACCGGCACGAAGGTCCGAATGTTGGCACGAACAGAGTCGAAGGCCTCGCGGATTCTCAGCGACTGCGTTCCGCCGTCCTGGTCGACGATGCCGAGCTGGGCGTCGCGGATCTTGCCGCCAAAGGCATTGCCGAGGACGATGAGTTGCACCAGGGGAAAGATCATCGACGCCATCATGAGAGTTGGCGAGCGGAAGAACTTGCGCATTTCACGCTCGACAAGGGCAAGCATGCGATTCATGGTTGCATCCCCGGGCGCTGTGGCATTACGAATCCGTATGCTTTCACCAACTCGTCGCGGAGTTGCCGGCCGGTATAGTGCACGAAAACGTCGTCGAGGGTGGTGTTCTGGACACTGAGTGTTTTCACCAGCGTATTGTGCTCAACCGCCATTGCGACCAATTCGGTAGTAGCGCGTGACCCGTCGCTGGTAAGGACCCGAAACATACCGGCGCCCTCATTCTGCACAGAAGTGACGCCGGTCAAATTGCGCAAGCGGCTCTCCCAGTCAGCGGGCGGGCGCTCGAATTGCGCTTCGATCACGTTCGACCCCGGTACGCTGGCCTTGAGACTGGTGGGAGTATCGAGGGCAACAAGTTTTCCATGATCCACGATTGCAATGCGATCACAGAGACGGTCGGCCTCGTCCATATAGTGAGTCGTAATCAGGATCGTGAGCTGACGGTGCGCCTTGATGTTGGTCAGCATTTCCCAGACGGCGACCCGGGAGACAGGATCAAGACCGGTGGTCGGTTCGTCGAGGAAAAAGATCTTGGGACTGTGAACCAAGCCGCGCGCAATTTCCAACCGCCGTCGCATACCGCCGGACAAAGTCTTCGTCTGCGCACCTCGCCACTTGGTGAGATCGACGAGTTCCAGCAGTTCATCGATTGAGCTTTTGCGCTGCTTGGCGGGCACATCGTAGAGCTTGGCGTAAATGTTGAGGTTCTCCTCGACGGTGAGGTCGATGTCGCTGGTGAGTGCCTGGGGAATTACACCGATCAGCCGGCGGGCCGCATCAGGATCTCTCGCGACATCATGGCCACCGATTCGCGCATGTCCACGCGTGATAGGGATGAGAGTGGTCATCATGCGAATCAAGGTAGACTTACCTGCCCCATTTGGGCCAAGCAGTCCGAAGATTTCACCATCAGCGACGCTGAAGGAGATATCGTCTACCGCGGTGAAGTCGCCGTACTTTTTGACGATATGATCGACCTCAATCGCCGGCGGGATTGTGCCGGCGCGGGCGCGTCCGTTCGTGGCTTGGAGATCGGAAGTCATTTGCTCACCGAAGCTTCCTGCGTAGTGCGCCCTTTGATCTGATCGGGAGAGACCAGCACATCCGCCGTCATCCCGGGCACGTAAGCGCCTTTCGGATTTTCCAGGCGAATCTTGAGTACGATTGTCTTAATGTCGCGCTTTCGGCGGCTGACGTCGCGCTGGGTGGCGAAATCTGCTTCCGCGGCTTTATAGAAGACTTTGCCGCTGGTCACCGTGCCCCCGGGCAACTGCACGCGCAACATGTCTCCAAGGCCGATGTGGTCGGCATAGGTTTCGGGTATGGCAGCGCGCACCCAGGTATCACTGAGGTCGATTACCGTGACAATGGGCGAACCCGGGTTGACGAATTCGCCTTCCCGCACCGCCCGTACGGAAACGGTGCCCGCGATTGGGGCGTAAATCTTGGTATATCCGAGACGAACTTCGGCCTGCTTCAACAACGCTTGAGCATTCACCAGCTGTGCGCGGGTTGACGCCACGGTGCTCTGGGCGGCTCCTGCCTGCTGAGTGCGGGCAACAGCCGAATTCAAGTCAGCCTGGCCTGCTTCGACCTGCTTCTTCCAGGCATCGACCGTTGCCTGTTGAGCTTTC
>JBPYEW010000193.1:0-15616 GCA_051984555.1 Terriglobales bacterium
TACCCGCGCTTAAATGCCTGTGCTAAAACGCCAGAGGTGGGTATCAACCTGCCCAATGTGCTAGAAGCAAAATCCGATAATCGTGGTCAATTCCTTAAGTCTAGACGCCGGAACTACTTAAGAGCCAGAGGCAAAGAATTGAGTTGCATAACTCGTTCACAATCAACATGGTGCACGGTGAGGGAATCGAACCCCCGATTAGCCCTAGTATTATCCAAGACCGTCTGAAGATGTCCATTTTAAGCCGTTTCCCAGGGAACTCGGAAATCTCGGATTGCCCAGATGGTTCTGGATGCGAGGAGAACGGCCATTTTCGAAGCTTGGGTTGACTGGGACCCGAACCCAGAACCAACCCCGAAAGCATTCGGGGCTGCTCTGCTGATTGAGCTGCTCCGGGTGGTTGTTCAATTGGTAAATAGCCAGCTGCGGATTCTTTTTGGCGTTGAGTCTTCGCTCCATTTCTCGAGCCGCCTCGATGCTTCCCATCTGCTTGACCACAACAACTTCCAGCGGTTGGCCGAAGGCTCCTTAAGCCATTTCTTGCTGACTTTCGGCATCTCTGAATCGTCTTTCGGATGCGGATTATTTGGACCGATGGGATCCCAGAAGCCATTCTTGACCGATTCTAAGATTAAACGCCCAAGCAAGTGCGATCCCACAAAGGTGACCACAAAAAGTATAACTGTTCCCATACGGTTCTCACCTAGTGTAGATCAGATGATTCTGCGCAATCCGTTGATTCTCCTGCCACGATGACCATAAAGTCGGTCCAAAAAGCAGAGCTAGCCCAATAACCATGATGTACCAGAACTTCCAAAGAATGGCGCCAATGACGATAAAAACGGGCATGAACATTCGCACGAAGATCAGCGATAAGGTGTCTTTATTAGACCGCCATCCTAAAGATCCGTTGATAAGCGACCTGTTCGGGTCCTTTAAATCTCAAGACTATCGAAATTCACCAAAACCGGATAGAGCCATCTTGCAGATTCACACCGGGACCTGCGGTCAGCCGCGGAGGCCCGAGAGGTCCATCAGGCGGGCGGTCTCCCTGTAGGCTTCCTCAACCCATTCGACGATGTGCGACGGGTCAGGCGAATATTCGAGCTCGATAGCGACGGTGCCGTTGATGTCCAGTTCCTTGATCGCCTGAAGATACGGCTCGAATTTGATGACGCCGCGGCCAGGGGGCAGGTCGCCGTGGACTTTGCCGTCGCAATCGCTGATGTGGACATGGATGGCTTTGCCTTTGAGCTTAGCCACCTCAATCGGGCTAGTGTCGGCCAGCACGAGGTGGCTGATGTCGATATTGGCGCGCACACGAGGGTGGGTGCACTCGTCTACGAAACGCGCCATGGCTGTCACACTGTTGAGCAGGCTCAGCCGGAAAGGCTCCAACTCGAGTGCGATATCGATTTTCTTCTGGTCGGCGTAATCGCCTAGAATGCGACAGGTCTCGATCGCCCAGCGCCATTGCTCGGTCGGTGGGATGACTTCTCGCTGCCAAATGTATTCGCCGAGCACGAGGAGAATGTTTTTCGCGCCCCACTCAGCGGCGAGGTCGACGAAGGCTTTGCAGCGCTGCAGGTGGAAGGCGCGCACGGGTTCGTTGAAGTCGATAAGGCCGGTCGCAACGATGGGAAGCGAAACGATGGGAAGGTTGTTCCTCCGGCAGGTGTCCAGCACCAAGCGTTTTTCCTCCGGGCTAATGGTCATGGCCTCCGTGAAGATGTCCACGCAATCGAAGCCGATGCGGGCAATGTGCTGGAGGCCGGTGGCCGTGTCCACGCCGGCTTGGTCGAACGCGCTGTTAATGATGCCAAGTTTCATCGGTCTGGGCAAGAAGGTTAAACGCACGAAGCTAATTCGCGAGGTCTCTGCAAATCACATTCTGAAGAACAGCCCGAAGAACTATTGTAGATAGCATGGTTGTTTTTCATATTCCGGAGGTTCGGAACCTTAAAAACCAAATTCTGCAAGTTGTACCGCTCGGGCCTCCTGGATTGAGCGGTAAGCAGCTTCGACGAGCGCCATTGTTTTAAGGTTATCCGGCGCGGATAACACTGGCGTCGCCCCCGTCTTTAAAGCGTACTGCAATTGCTCCATGACACCGGCAAAGGCATGCGGGAACCATCTGGTATCCCAGGATGGTTGGACCCAATGACCATCGGTTGTCTTCCTGGAACAATACCGAAGCGTCGACGGAGATCCCGTCGGGTAGTCCGGCCATCCGATTGTACCCTGTGCAACGCCGTCCAGACCTTCCACTCTCCACTTAATATAGATATCGGAGTTGAACCCTTCTTGGCGCGGGCCCGACCAGACGTCTTCCATGGTCATCGCCAGCACTTCTGAGGGAAATTTGAGTGTCGAAACGGTGATGCCGTCTGTATGCTCAAATTCCGTGCGGGGATCTCGCCGCACCGCGGTGTAGATTTCGACAGGATCACCGAACAGAAATCGCAAAACGTCGAGATGGTGAATGCTCATGTTGAGCAACGTAAGCCGCTGATAACAGGCAAGAAAGGGTTGCCAATGCGGTATTGCACGCATCTCGATCGTTCCCAGAACCGGCGTTCCCAACTCATTCTGCTCGAGCAGCTGCTTGAGAACGCGCATTGATTGATCGAACCGCATGTTCTGGTTGACCGATAGTACCTTGTCAGTTGCTGCCGCTTCTTCAACGAGCTCTTTCGCAAGCCAAAAATCCATTGCCAGTGGTTTTTGGGCAAGTATGCCGCGCACATGTTTTTGCTTCAGAGCATGCCGAATTAGCTCCGGTTGCTGATCAGGCGGAAAAGCGATATCGACGATCTCAACGTTAGGATCTTCTATCAGTTGGCGCGGTGTTTGATGAACCTTGGGGATCCTCCAGCGGTTGGCGACCTCAGCGGCCTTTTCTTCCCGCCGCGAAGCGATCGCAACAACCGGGAAACGGGCGATTGCGTAAGCCGACAGCTGAACATCGGCCATG
This sequence comes from Terriglobales bacterium, assembly GCA_051984555.1. Lineage (GTDB taxonomy): Bacteria > Acidobacteriota > Terriglobia > Terriglobales > Acidobacteriaceae > Gp1-AA122. Next base: position 2,975 of record JBPYEW010000193.1, read on the forward strand.
ATAAAGCCCGCACCGATACAACCGATCTTAAACTCTCGGCATCGGATCTCCGAGTCCGTTTCAAAATTTAGCGGCTTTGCCATAACATTTAGATAATGGCGGATTTATTCATCCGGTTGATTCATTCTCAACAAAACAAACGGTCGGGCTAGGAAGCGGGCGCAATACTCTCTCCATCCACCCAGACACCTTGCAATCTTAAATCCTCATCGAGCTTTACGAGACAGGCTCGGGCGCCCGGCTCGATCCGGCCGACGCCTTGCAAGCCTAGATATTCCGCCTGCCGGGCGGAGGTCATTTCAGCGGCTTGCTCGAGGCTCAAGCCCAGGCTGATCAGATTCCGAAACGCATCCAGCATCGTAATAGCGCTGCCCGCCAGGGTTGTCCCATTCTCAAGCGTTATGCGCTGGCCCTTCTTGATAACCCGCCGGCCACCCCACTCAAAAGTTCCGTCTGGCATTCCCGCCGCGGTCGCGTCGGTAATGGCGTAGAGGCGCGGAATCGCACGATAGGCCGCCAGGAGCACAGTGGCGTCGACATGCACCAGATCACTGATGATTTCCGCGAAGCGCCCTTTGGCCAGTGCATAAGCTGCTACGCCAGGGGAACGATTCTCCATCTGGGACATCGCATTGAAAAGATGGGTGAAGCCCGAGCATCCGCAATGGATCGCCTCTTCGGTCACTAACGGCGTCGCAATGCTGTGGCCGATCTGCACGCGGACGCCGCTTTCGGCCAGCGCCTTGGTAACGTCGAGACCACCGGGAACTTCCGGGGCCACTGTCGCAATCACGATCTTGAACTTCTCGACCCAGCTTCTGGCGAGCGCGGCGTCGCCCTCGAGAATAAGAGAGACCTCCATCGCACCCGGCTTGAGGGGGTTTATAAAAGGGCCCTCGAGATGCGCACCCAACACCACAGCCTCGCCCGGCAGCCGCATCGCCGCAATCGAGGTGATAGCAGAGAGCGACTTCTCGATGATAGGGACCGGCCCGATCGCTGTGGTTGGGGCGATTACCGTCGTGCCAAAGGAAGTATGATAACGCACGAAGGCGCGAATGCCTTCTTCACCGCCCTGCCAGTCGCCGCCGCCCCCACCGTGGACATGAAGATCGATGAAACCCGGCAGAACGAAGGGAGCCTTTGGTTTGGCTGCCGCCGAAGTCGTTCGGCCGTCGACAGCAGAGATCGCGTGACCATCGAATTGCACTTTGCCGGTTACCCACCCTTTAGGTGTCAGAATGGAGCCCTCCGGCGATTCGGGCGAATGGGCGGTCATTAAGCTTTCCTCTACTGTTTCGCCGAAGAGAAGCGCGCTCTTCGGGAAGTCACATTTCGATGGAGCGCCCGGCGCGGATACTCTGGTCGGCCGCAAGCACGATCCTAAGGCTGTTGACCGCGTCACGCATATGATCCGCGAGATCGTGCTTGCCACGGATAGCATCCAGCAGGAAGCGCTGCTTTCGCACGCTCATCTCGTCGTGGTCGGGCTGATCTGCAATTTGAAACTCTTCGTCGGATTCGGCGAGCGACTGATCTGGCAGCAACCTGGCGTGATGCATGCGGATAGCCCCAGACTTCGAATGCGTGTGGATGTCGGACGATACCGTCGAAGTCGCCCCGGCGACGAGCATGTCTCCCGGGTCTTCGACGACGATATGCACGCCGCCCTTCGGTCCGAAGACATCTTTAACGAAGAATGCGACCTGGCTGATCTGGGGACCCCACGCAGCCTCGTACCAGCCTACCGACCCGTCATCGAATACGACCTGAAGTTGACCGTAATTGTACATCTCGGGGGCGATCTCATCGGTCAACCGTGTGCCAATCGCATGCACGCGAACTGGTTTCGCGCCAGTCATGTGACACATCATATCGACATAGTGCACTCCGCAATCGACGATGGGCGAAAGCGACTTCATCAAGTCTTTATGCCAGGTCCAGGCCGGCCCGATAGAGCGCTGGTTCAGATTCATGCGCATGACCAGGGGTTTGCCGAGTCCACGGGCCAGCTCCATGAAGCGCACCCAGGTGGGACTGTGCCGAGGTGCAAGGCCGACCAACAGGTTGCGATCGCTCGCCTTGGCAGCGGCGACAACTCGTTCGGCGTCGGCCACGGTTTCGGCGATCGGTTTCTCGAGAAACACGTGCGCACCGGCCTGGAAGGCGCTTACTGCGAAGTTGGCGTGCGTGTCGGGCCAAGTGTTTATTGAAACGACGTCGGGTTTCACCTCTGCGAGCGCCTCGCCATAGTCGGCGAAGCGCGCCACGTGAGGCCAGGCCTTGACGATATCGTCGCGCCTGGCGATCGAACGGCAACACAAGCCAGCGAGCTCGTAACCGTCGATACGGTCATAGGCCTTGGCATGCGTCACTCCCATATGGCCAAGGCCGACAACGAGCACGCGGAGTTTTTCGGGCATGATAGGTCTTTCGAAATGGAACTGTTGGTCAGTCAGTAAGGCGGGTGTATGCCGCTGCCAGAAGCAGGATGATGCCGCCGTAGAGGATCTGGCGAGCGGACTCGGGAATGTCAAGCAGAGTAAGAATGCTGTTCAGAACCGTCAGGATCAACGCGCCGACTATGGTGCCCGAATATCCGCCGCGGCCGCCGAAGATCGAGGTACCACCGATGATCACCGCAGCCACTGACGGCAAAAGGTAGACTTCTGCTAGTCTGAGTTCGGCAGAGTCGGTGCCTCCGACAATGATCAGCCCGGCGGTGGCAGCGAGCAGGCCACATGCGACATAGTTTACAAGGAGTATCCTCCAAACGCGGATGCCAGCTAGGCTACAGGCCTTGCTGTTGTCCCCGATAGCGTAGACCAGCCGGCCAAATCCGGTGCGGCGCAATACCAAGATAAGGATGATGGCTATCGGCACCCAAACGATAAGATCGTTCGGGATGCCGCCCAGGAATTTTCCGGCGCCCAGGTCCTCGATGAATTGCGGCACCCGCGGTGCCTCCGCCATCTTTTTCTGGCTGTAAACGACCAGAGCCCCCTCTGTCATCAAGCCCGTTCCTAAAGTCATCACCAAAGGTTGCACGCGCAGAAGTGCGACACCGATCCCGTTGATCAGGCCGACGGCAAAGCCAACCCCGAGTCCAAACAGTATGGCTGGAACGATTCCCAGCCCGGAATGAGTAGCCATCAGGTAAGCCGAGGCGGTCGCCACACTCGCGACGGAAAGGTCGATGCCTCCGGTTAGCATGACCAGCGTCTGCCCGGCAGCGACGATTCCGAGTGGTGCCGCGAACAGCAGCATGTTCGATATCCACAGGGCGTTGACCGTTCCAGGCCGGCCCAATTGGATGCCGCCGACGAACACTAACAGGAGAAGGATCAGGGCCACAATCGTGCGGGTGCGCAGCAGCGACATCAAGCCGCCGCCGCTCACAGCCGCACCGACGCGCGAGAAGACTGTCTTGGTTGGCTCGGTCATTTACGACTTCGCTCCATCTCCACGAATCCCCCGATCATCACGATCACCACGATCAGGGTCCCTTGGATCACCTGGCCGAAATTGGGATCAATATTGAGGAAAATCAGATCGGTCGGTATCAGTGTCAGCACGAATGCGGCCATCACCGGCCCAAGCATTCCGCCGCGTCCGCCAGCCAGGCTGACCCCTCCGACAACAACTGCGGCCAATCCGCTGAGCGTGTAGTAGACCCCGGCGAGCGGCGCGCCGATTCCGGTGGTCATGGTCAGGCCCAGGCCGCCGACAGCACTGAACAGACCGGAGAGTATGTAAGCGGCCAAGCGCGTGCGGTCGATATTGACGCCGCTGCGGAAGGCCGCGATGCGGTCGCTGCCGATAGCATAGAGCCGAAGCCCTAGTTTGGAGCGGCGCAGAGGAATCCAAATCGCGCCGACCGCCACTACGAGCAACACCAGGGCATTGGGCAACCAGGTCGTGAAAAGCGTTCCCGTGCCGAGATTGAGGAATTCCTGCGGCGCGCCGCCGCCTGGCTTCTCCAGGATCACCAGCGCGACGCCGCCCCAGATGAATCCAGACATCAGGGTTGCCACGACGTCGGGTATACGGGACAGGACAACGATCAGGCCATTCAGAGCGCCGATGGCTGCCCCGGCGATCAGAACCGCCGCCGCCAGCAGCAAGGACTGCCCGAAGCTCGCCTTCTCCATGGTGCTGGCCGCCAACACATTGGCAACCGCCATCACGGATCCGATCGAAAGATCGATCCCGCCAGAGATCACGACAACGGTCTGCGCTGCAGCCGCGAAGGCGAGCGGCAGGGCCCCCATGGCCAGTGATTGCAGGTCGAAATCGGAGAACTCAGGATGAATTGCCACAGTGATCGCGAGAGCGACGATGAGCAGGGCCGGCATGAAGAACAGGCTGGGATCACGCCGGAGCGTGCGCCGCAGCCGCTTTGCCAGGCGCATATTCGAAGCGTCGCGGACCACCGTGACCGATGATTTACTTTCGGATGACGTAGTCATGCGGAAGCCTGCCCGAGCGGGGCGAGCCCATGCGCGGAACGCAACAAGGTGGCTTCATCGGCCTCGGACACTGGCATCTCGGCGACCACGCGCCCACCGAACAGGACAATCGCACGATCGCAGGTGAGAGCGATCTCGGGAAGCTCTGAAGTGAACAGCAGGACTGCGGATCCCTCAGCCGCAATTTCCCGGACCAACGCGTAGATCTGGCGCTTGGTACCGATGTCGATGCCGCGAGTAGGGTCGAAGCAGAGCAGAATGTCGAAGCCGCTAGCGAGCCAACGCGCGATCACTACCTTTTGCTGGTTGCCGCCGCTCAACCGGCGCACTTCTGACCCTGCGCGGGTGTCAATTTGAAGGCGTTTGGTGGCGGATTCCACGCGCGCTCGCTCCGCGCGAATCTTGATGAGACCCCAATTCCGAATACCGCCGAAGGCTGGCAAAGCGATATTTTCTGTAACCGGCCGTTGTTGGAGGAGAGCCAATAATCGGTTCGCCGGCACGAGTACGATACCGGCCGCTATCGCATCCGCTGCGTGGCGAAGTCTCAATTCCTTGCCGTGCGCGAAGACGGCGCCTTCGCCGTAGTGGCGGTTGCCGGCGATGCAATCGAACAGTTCCTCCTGGCCCTGGCCTTCCAACGCCGCGACCCCCAGAACCTCACCCGGATAGAGTTTAAAAGAAACGTCCTGGACAAGCGGACCAGAGCAGAGCCCACGTACTTCCAACGCCGCCTGCGCATCCGTCTGCCTGGTGCGACTGGGACGTGTCGAAGGTACGGACGCGACCGCTCTGGCGGTCTCGGCGCCCAACATGAGCGCAACGATGCGCTCCTCGCTGCCGTGAGCGCGCTCGGTCACACCTGCCGTGACGCCGTCGCGCAAAACCGTCGCCCGGTCACACAGGGCGGATACCTCGGCCATTCGGTGGGAAATGAAAATCACCGCGTTGCCTCTCTCGCGCCAGTGCTTCACCATCGCGTAAATCTGCTCGGAGAGGTCCGCCGGCAGCGAAGCCGTGATTTCGTCCAGCAGCAGGACCGCGGGCTCCCACGCAAGCGCTCGGGCAAGATCGATGAGGCGCAGGGTAGGGTCGGGCAGGTCGCGAACTAAGAGACTGAAATCGAGGTTGACGACCCCCAGCTCCGCCAGCCATTTGCGCACGGCCTCGACGGGGGCGCCTGCGAGGCGCAGATTTTGAGTGACTGTCAGGTCGGGCACGAGAGCAGGATCCTGATAGACCGACACAATCCCAGCGCTGCGCGCTTCCGCCGGGGAGCGGAACGAACGGACAGCGCCTTTCACGAAGATCTGACCGCCATCGCCCGGAAAGACGCCCGTGATGATCTTCACCAATGTGCTCTTGCCTGCCCCGTTCGACCCCATCAAACCGTGAACCTCGCCGGCACGCACCTGAAGTGAGGCGGATTTGAGTGCAATAACTGAATCGAACCTTTTGGCCACATCGCGGGCTTCAAGAAGAAGGGTCGTCTCACTCATGGAAATCCGCGATTGACCTGCAAACGCTCCGCGGCCATATCATCGCGCCAACCGTGCACTCGCGCAGTGACGGCAAGCCAATAAAAATCAACCGAAACGAGCGTTTCGCCGGAAGCAGCGACAATTCGCCTGATCGCCAGCCTCATTCGCCCGGGCCTTTGCAGGTCTTCTCCTGCTCGACGGTATAGTGAGTATATGGATCCACAGGACTATACACGGGGTAAGTCGGATCCACCTTCGGGTCGTAGAGCGACTTCAGCCATTCTTGGCCTTCCGGGGTTGAACTGTCGTAGACCTTCGGCGTCAGATGCGTCACGCGCGGTACTTTTTTCCCTGCGAGAACATCCAGCGCAAGACTGAGACCAGCTCCGCCGACGGCCGGTGGATTGGTGACGTTGATGCCAACGAGAGAATCCTTCAGATCGATCTCCTGGCCCATGAAGCCGTTATTGTCGGCGCCGACGACCGGCACGTATTTCAGGTTAGCGGTCTTGTAGGCATTGACAACAGAGCTATCGATGCCCGAAGTCCAGATCCCATCGATCTGTTTGCCGGAACCGATCAGGTCTTTCATTTCCTGCGCGCCCTTGTCAAACGACCAGCCGGTGAAAACCGACCCAACGACCTTGATATCTGGATACTTCTTGAGTGCCTCGGTGAAGCCCTCGTGGCGGTCAGCGTCGGCAGGCACGCCGTCGATGCCGCGCATCTCCACGACATTGCCTTTGCCGCCAAGTTTCTTGAACAAAGCCTCGGCCCCTAGCCGGCCATAGGCGGTTTGGTCATTGGTCACAACATAGGCCGTGGGAGCGTCGACCGCCTGGTCGACAGCGACAACTACAATGTGCCGATCGGTCGCCTGCTTGATCACCGGATCAAGCGCTTTTCGGTCGGACGGGTTGACGATAATGATGTTGACGCCGGCCGAGATGAGATTGCGCAGATCGGCGATCTGCTCCGATGGTCCACCGTTGCGGTTGGCCAGGATGATCTTGGAAACCTTGCCCGATGCCAGGGCCTCGGCCTTGACCGAGCAAACCATTTCTTCGCGCCAACCATTGCCGACGAGTGTGTTGGAAACGCCGACCACGTACTTCTCGGCTGCCGGGGCCTGACAAGCCATGGTCATAATGGCTCCAAGAAAGAGGGATGAATAGCTGCTGAGTTTCCTCATGGATTTCACTTACCTTAATTGTTCGAACGTTGATGGGGGGATTTGGATCGAAAACGAACGACGAATGCTAGTTTAACATGATCGCAAGAAAGTTCATTCCCTGTCAAGAACGCTGAATGCAATGTTCGTAATTGACTCGCGCAAAACGACGTTGTTAAGTGGATAGTCCACTGGCCACTAACCGCCCCCCGGGTGCTACCTAAATCCTCCAAGATCGTAACGGAAAGGGTCCATCTCCAGCTGGCGAAAATTTGCCGCGGCGAGATCGCACGTGGAACTTATCGGCCGGACGAAAAGTTCCCGTCGGAACGGGAGATCGCGCGACGCTTCGGCGTCTCCCGGGTCACCGCGAATAAGGTCGTCTCCAACATGATTGCTGAGGGCTTGCTGGTGTTACGGCCTGGGATTGGGACATTTGTTGCGCCCATCCACGGTTTGCATACCTCGCTCCGTCAGATGGAGAGCTTTACCGATAGCGCTCTTTCAGTCGGAATGGTTCCGGAGACAAAGGTACTATGCTTTTCGAAGAAGCGAGGCCGTGAATTGTCGGCGCTGTTACGTACGTCGTTGCGGCTGGATGGCAGGGAGGGTGTGTGCTATTTCGAGCGACTTCGTTTCGCCAACGGTGAACCGGTTATCCTGGAACATCGATGGGTTCGCTCCGACCTTGTGCCAGGACTGTCGGCAAATAAGCTAACCGGCTCTTTCTATCACTATTTGGAAGAAATGCACAGAATCTTCATGACAGGTGAAAGGCACAAGATTCGCGCTCAAAATTTGTCCGTGCGAGAAGCGAAAAAATTTGCGCTGAACGAGGGAGCTGCTGTTCTTGTTGTCGAAGGGACCGGCTTCACGGAGGTGGAACTTCCGGTCTGGTATCAGATCCTCTACTACCGGGGCGATCGATATGAATTGGAAAACGAAGTCCACGCCGGCGGTGGGCCGGCCCGACTCGCCGTACGGCGCCGTGCTTAGTCATCTATTCGGAAGCAAGTCGTAGATTCGGATTTAATAGACTCCTGATCACAAACTGACTCCCGCTGGGTGCCTCCTATGCTATTGTCTCAAAAGACTGCCGCTGTAACTGGGACCGGTTTCATCGGCCCGGTCCATGTCGAGGCGCTTCGCCGGCTCGGGATCCGCGTAAAAGGCATACTCGGCAGTTCGCCCACCAAAAGTGAGATGGCGGCTAAGACGTTCGGATTACCCAAAGCGTATGTTAGCTATGAAGAGATCCTCTCTGACCCCGAAGTAGACGTTGTACATATTGCTACACCCAATCGCCAGCATCGAGACATGGTCATCGGCGCCCTGGATGCCGGCAAACATGTAGTTTGCGAAAAGCCGCTTGCCACAAGTTCTGTGGAAACGTCCGAACTAGCGGAGCGCGCACGAAAGAACCCGACGTTGGTCACTGCCGTCAATTACAATGTCCGATTTTATCCTCTGGCGCTCCATGCCCGGGATTTGCTGCAAAGAGGCGCTATCGGGCGCGTGTTAAGCGTAAGGGGCGCCTATATACAGGATTGGCTGGTGAAAGACACAGATTGGAACTGGCGATTGCTCGTGGAGGAGGGGGGCAATCTGCGAGCAGTGGGGGACATCGGTACCCATTGGATGGATCTGATCCTTTTCGTGACGGGCCTGCAAATCGATTCGGTTTTTGCAGATCTTGCGACTCTAATCCCCGTCCGGCAGCGTCCGAAGGTTGCAGGTGCGACCTTCCAGGGAAACGAAGCTAGCGCAGGAGCCACTGCCAGCGAACCGATCCAGATCCAGACTGAGGATTGGGGGTCGGTACTCTTTCGGTTTGCCAACGGCGCCCGGGGGGTAATGTCTGTTTCTCAGGTCACCGCCGGCCGAAAAAATCAAATCACGTTTGAAATAGCCGGTTCAGAAGGATCGATCGCCTGGGACTCAGAGCACCCGAATGATCTCTGGCTCGGGCATCGAGACAAACCAAACGAACTGCTGATCCGGGATCCATCCCTGCTTGCGCCCGGTGTCCGCTCTTTCGCCAGCTATCCCGGCGGCCACAACGAAGGTTTTCCTGACACCTTCAAACAACTTTATCGAGCGATTTATGAGTATCTCGCCGAGGGGGATTTCTCGCGCCCGAAAATCTTCGCGGGATTCGAAGATGGTCACGAGGAATTGCTGCTCTGTGAAGCGATACTCCAAAGTCACCGGACCCAGGCTTGGGTTCCGGTGAGAAGAAACCAACCAGAGTCGTCATAAACTGATTATGCAACTTGGATTTGTAACTGCGATTTTGCCGGAGTTGTCCCTGGAAGATGTCCTGTCGTTCGCTGCAACCGAGGGATTTCGATGTATTGAGGTAATGTGCTGGCCGGTGGGGAAGGCGGAAAGGCGCTACGCAGGAGTGACCCATCTCGATGTTACCTCCTTTGGTGAACACGAGCTGGCACGGACACAAGAACTAATCGCAAAGCACGGAGTCCAGATCTCGAGCCTTGGCTACTACCCCAACCCGTTATGCGCTGATCCCACCGAACGTGCCACCTATGCAGAGCACCTTCGACGCGTCATCGAAGCGTCAGCTCGCCTTGGAATCGGGCTAGTGACCACGTTCATCGGACGGGATCACGTCAAATCGTTCGAAGAGAATTGGAAGTTGTTCGAGCTGGTTTGGAAACCGTTGATTTCTTTTGCCGACGATCACGACGTTAAGGTGGGAATAGAAAATTGTCCGATGCTGTTTAGCGATGATGAGTGGCCGGGAGGTAAAAACCTGGCTATCTCGCCAGAAATCTGGCGGCGTATGTTCGATTCTATCCCGAGCCGAAACTTTGGTCTCAACTTTGACCCCTCTCATCTGGTTTGGCAGAAGATCGACTACGTTCGAGCGCTATATGAATTCAAGGACAGAATCGTTCACGTACATGCTAAGGATGACAAGACAGTCGCAGATCGTTTGTACGATCGAGGCATTCTGGGCCTCGGTTGGCATATACCTAAACTTCCCGGATTCGGTGACGTCCAATGGAACCAGTTTTTTTCCGCGCTTACTGACATTGAGTATCGGGGACCGGTATGTGTCGAAGTCGAAGATCGAGCGTATGAATATTCGCTGGAGGGCAGGCAAAAAGCTCTCCGTCAATCCTATCAGTTTCTGAAGCAGTTCGTACTTTGAAAGGAAACCGATGTTTTCTTTCCGAGGACTGTTAGATGGTCAGAAGGCGCTGGTGACAGGTGCAAGTTCCGGTATAGGCCGAGCCATAGCCTTAGCGCTTGCAGAGGCAGGCGCTGACGTCGTCGTAAACTTTATCGGGCCTCCGGATCCAGCCGACGAAGTCGTATCGGCTATTCGAAAGATAGGAACCAAAGCAATTCCAATTCCCGCCGATGTATCGCAGGAAGGCCAAGTTCAAACCATGTTTAAGAGGGCGATTGAGGAGTTTGGAACCGTCGATATTCTGGTCAACAACGCGGGTATTCAGAGCAATGCGCCCATAGACAGAATGACCATCGAGCAGTGGAATTCGGTGATAGGCACCAATCTGACCGGCCAATTCCTTTGTGCGCGAGAAGCAATCCGTGAGTTCAAACGTCGTGGTATTGTCAGCGGGGTTTCCGTATCTGCCGGGAAGATCATCTGTATCAGTTCGGTGCACGAAGTCATTCCCTGGGCGGGACACGTTAACTATGCGGCGTCAAAAGGAGGGGTCATGCTCCTCATGAAGAGTATCGCGCAGGAAGTGGCAGCGCTTAAAATCAGGGTTAACAGCATTTGTCCGGGAGCGATCCGTACTCCGATGAACGAGTCGGCCTGGGAGGATCGCGTCGCCTACGCCGGTCTGATGACTCTGATTCCGTACAAGCGAATCGGGGAACCGGAGGAAATCGGGCGCTTGGCTGCCTTTCTAGCTTCAGACTATGCAGACTACCTTACCGGGACGAGTGTCTATGTGGAGGGAGGGATGATGCTTTATCCCGGATTCGAATCAGGAGGCTAAAGATATTCATGAAGATCAAAGATCTATGTTAGCGATACGCAAGCTTGCTCGCGGAATCGGAAATATTGAGGTCCAGGACGTGCCGGAACCAAGTGCAGGGCCGGACCAGGTTGTTATAAAGGTAGATTCGGCGGGGATTTGCGGAACCGACCTTCATATTTATTTGGATGAGTTTGAGACGCGACCACCCGTCACGATAGGACATGAAGTGGCTGGTCGGATCGTGGAGGTAGGTCGCGATGTAACTGGCTGGAAGGAGGGCGACCGTGTTACTAGTGAAACCTATTTTTATACGTGTGGCCAATGCGGGAATTGTCGACGGGGCAGGCGCAATCTCTGTTTGCAGCGACGCTCGATTGGCTCTAAAGAAGACGGCGCTTTCGCGGAATTCCTGGTAACCCCGGCGTCAAACGTCATTCGCGTTCCGGACGAACTTGATCTGGAAGCCGCAGCATTGACGGAACCGTTAGCTTGCACCGTCCATGGCGTTCTTCAGACAGCTGGAGTTCGCGCCGGCGACAACGTTGTGATCGCTGGTCCTGGGCCAATAGGACTGCTGGCGTTGCAGCTGGCCAAGGTGGCGGGTGCAAGTGTGATTATGATTGGCACGAACCAAGATCTTGAGCGGCTGAGGTTGGCTAAAGAACTTGGGTCGGATCACGTCATCAATGTCCAAGAAGTGAGTAATATTGTGGTGTGTGTGACAGATATTTTCAGTGGGAATGGTGCCGACGTCGTGGTCGAGTGCTCTGGCGCACCAGCAGCAGCGAAAACATTAACCGATGTCGCTTCTCGCGGTGCACGGTTTTGTCAAATGGGCCTTTACGGGAAGGCTATCCCGTTTGATCAAGACGCTGTTTGTTACAAAGAGTTAGTTGTAACCGGCACAAACGCGAGCGTAACGCCTGCGTGGACACGAGCGTTGAAACTTCTTTCGGAAAGAAAGGTTGATGCGCGTCGGCTGATCAGCCACCGCTTTGGCATCGCCGATTGGGATAAAGCCCTTGAAATAATGAAGAGCAAGCAGGGGGTAAAAATCATCTTAAAGCCGGACAGACAATGAGTGGTTCACCATCACGTTTTGATTGATAAAAACCAGCCCAAGTAGAACCAACCCCGAAAGCATTCGGGGCTGGTTCTACTGATTGAGCTGCTCGGGGTGGTTGTTCAATTGGTAAATAGCCAGCTGCGGATTCTTTTTGGCCTTGAGTCTTCGCTCTATTTCTCGAGCCGCCTCGATGCTTGCCATCTGCTTGACCACAACAACTTCCAGCGGTTGGCCGAAGCGAAGGGTGGAATGAACTTTGCCACGACAATGCTCGGCCAAACGACGGTCAAAGTTGTCCGTCGACCCAATGTAGTGCCGTCCGCAGGAACCACCGAAGAATGTAAACCGATGCCATCAAAAAAACGGAATGGGTTGACTGGGACTCGAACCGAGAACCAACTCCGAAAGCATTCGGGGCTGCTCTACCGAGTGGCCTGGTGCCGAAAAAGTGGACGAGCTAAGAGTGGAGTTCCCA
>JBPYEW010000194.1:0-4424 GCA_051984555.1 Terriglobales bacterium
CGGGACTAAAATCGCAGTCCAGCGAATGGTCCTCGGTCGCCTTCCCCAAACCGTTGAGCATCGAATAAACGAATTGCCGAGAGCGCGTTCCGAACGCATCGGCTAGGCGGTACATGTGTCCTTCGTCATCGGAATGATCTGGGTAAACTACGATCCCCGCTGTCCCGCGATCCTCAATGTGCATGGCAACGCGTTGCGCGCGGGCCTTGGTTCGCTTTCTCGCCTTTTCGATCTCGGCACGTTCGATCGGATCTGGCGGCGATCGCTTCGCCAGCTTGTCCGTGAATGCCTGACGCTCTGCCGCTTGGCGTTCCTCCGCGGCCCTTTTTGCTGCTTCGGCCACGGCCGGATCATTCCCCACATATTCGCTTGTCACATCAAGACCCTTTCGGCTTAAACCCTCCAGCTTTCGACACTCACGTATCAGCGTCCTTGACTCAATGTTCCGAATGGCGCTGCGTCGATTGCTTCCGATGGTAGATGGTGATCGCGCCGGTGCGCCCCATCTCCGGTTTTGTTATGAGATCCGGCAACCCCTGGCGGCGCATTTCGCCCGCGGCGAAGAGGATGTATCTGCATGTGCCAACCGTCGCGAGCGGCAGCGGGGACAGGCGTCGGGTTTGACAAAATCAAACTAACCCGTTGATGGGTGAATGCCGGTTTGACAACCGCGATTGATGCAAGGTCCTGGGCAGAAACAAACAACCCCGGCATCATAATCCGTAGGTCGCCGGTTCGATCCCGGCCCCCGCTACCGCCTCTCCCGGCAGCCCAGAACCCCTCGATTCGGGGGGCAACAGCGAGGCGAGGCCGCCCGCAACCTTGATTTCTGGCTCATCGCCCGATCCTGCCGGCATTACCGTGACGCTGTCGATGAACCTGCGTATGGATTGCGGAAGCTCGTCATCACTCTTGGCCAGCTGACTATTGGCGTAGTCCGCCAGTCTTTCGATTGCCCGCAGGTACTCATCGACCGATGGCGGGTGCAGCTCGATCACCTTTGGTGGCTTGGCGGCCGATGCGAGAGCGGCTTTCACACGATCTCGCTGGCGGCGCAACTCGGGGATGATCCGATCGCCTTCAGCCTCCGAGATCGTGCCCCGGATCATTCCATCGATGGCTCGCTTCAGATCGCGCTCCGCAAGCGCGAGCTTGCGTTCGAAATCGACCGACTGCCTCCTGGCGGCCTTCGACGCCCTCTTGCGCTCGGCATTGTAGACTTCGACGAAATAGGCGATTGCCTCGCGGGTCCCAAATCTGGAGCGTAGACCGTCGATAACACGACGCTCGACTCCATCAAGGTAGTAGTACCTGCGGTTCTCACAGGTTCCGGACTCGTGCATCCTGGTACACACAATCCGCGTGCGTCCCCCAGTGCTTGCGGCCGACATCCCACCGCCACAACAGCCGCAGCGCAAGAGGCCCGACAGCAACCGCTTCGCACGTTTTCGTATGCTGGGTTGGATATAAGCTCTTTGCGACTTGCGCTTCTGTGCGTCCCGGAACGTTTTGTCGGAGATGATCCGCAGGTGAGGGGCTGAAACGCGCCGGACCTCGCTGGGATCGTTCGGACGGCTGATCCGTCGCCCAGTTGAGGGGTCGCGTATCATCTTCAGCCGATTCCAGACAATGATCCCTGTGTAAATCTCACTCTGGAGAATTCCGTTAGCACGCCGCGTGTTGCCGTTGATGGTTGATGCGCGCCAAGTCTTCCCGCCTCGCGGGGGCAACACGCCGTCATCATTGAGCTGGCCAGCGATCCGGCGCGGCGTGGCTCCTGCAAGATAGCGCTCGAAAATCTGCCGCACGACTGCGGCCTCTTCCTCGAGAATTTCAAGCTCGCCTCGGCGGCCCGCTATCGTCCTGTACCCATATATCTTTCCACCCGGGTGTCGGCCGTCACGGACTACACCGGCCATCCCCCGCTTCGTGTGCGCTATGAGATTATCCAGGAAGAGCGAACTCATTAGACCCTTCAGGCCAGCGTGCAGTTTGGTGATATGACCGTCGGTACATGTGTGCATCTCGATTCCCAGAAATTCCAACCGCTGTCGCAGTTTGGGTGCATCACCTTCTCCTCGCGCCAACCTGTCGATGTCTTCGGCAATGATGATATCGAACTGGTGATCCTCTGCGTCTGTCAGCATCCGAGAGAATTCCGGCCGGCGGTGCACGGTCGATCCGGAGGCGGCAAAATCCGCGTATATCATGGCGACGGCCCAAGAGTTCCGATCCGCAAGCGCTCGGCACAACGCGACCTGATCGTCGATCGAACGATCCCTCTGTCGGTCGGACGAAAACCGGGCGTAAATGGCGGCGCGCTTACGCATGGTCCGGGCTTATTCGTTCTTGTTCATGAAAGGCAAGCTGGCCCGACGATCTTCATCTCTGATGATGGTTCGTGCAAGTGCTTCGATGATCTCCGCCGCCACAATCGGATCAAGACCGGCTGGCCGAGTTGGCATTTCCATACCGCGGCCTGGTGTCAATGCACACTTGTCTAGAGCGCGTTGCCTCCGCGGTAGCTTGCGGCGTTTCTCCCGATCTTGTTTCGACGCCATCGGCGACGCAGCCCATTGCCCGTGGTGGTTCGATCGCAGCCCATTGCCCGTGGTGGTTCGATCTACGTCGCCAAAGGCGCCGACGAGAAGGCTCTCTGATGTGGGTCGCTAACTCCTGCGCGCTGTAGCGTGCAAATGGGACAGGCTGATCTGTCGACCACTGTTACAAACGGACTCGCACCCTGCTGCCACCGCGCTCGTTTAGGTGCATCAAGGTGGGCACGGGTGTATGCGCCACCGTGAGACTACGAATCTGGGGGTCAGGAGTTCGAATCTCTTCGGGCGCACCAGCTAACTCCCTGACAGGCAATCGATTTCAAGATCGACCCGCAAGGGCCCCAGACTAAAATTTGCGTTTAGTTAGTCTGGGTTTTTCGGACGGTGCCCGCGCTACCGTGCATTCTTCGAGGTCTCGAAAATGCGGCGCTCTCGCGAAGGCTATCTACGTCTCTGACAAGACGTCGCGTCGCACGAAGACATGTCGAGCGCGCTCAGTCCGGGCTTACACCTGAGACGAACTGTGATTTCCAATCGAGCTGCTGAGGCGAGATAACTCAGTGAGCATCATTGAGGATGTTTGGCGCAACTCGATATCGCTACTGATCTGGGTCGGCTTACGCGTCAGCGGCCCACCCTCGATAGATAACCGTTTTTGCCTAATGCCGGAATGGGTCTCGAAAGAGTGAAAGCTCGGTCGGGTTTTCCGTGACGGGTTGAGGGCTGGGAGAGAGGCCGAGCGATTACGGCGGAATCGCCGGCGCCCGAAGTCGATACCGGCTCACCGGTCGCGTCCAGCGGCGAAGAATCGTCTGCAACCGACTACGAAACGGCCATGGTCGAATCCAAGTCTCCGACCGAAGATGAGCCGGTCGCGACGGGTCCGCACGCTGTCGCGGCCGAGTAACAAAGGAGTAATGCGCCACCCTCGGGCCCGCTGCCGGGGCGCCGGTTTGTTCGTCCAATCACCGCGAACACGCGCGAACACGAGATAAAAAAGCCCTCAGGGGAGTGCTGGCAACTGCCGGCACAAGAACACCGACTTTGCGCAAACCCTCAGCCTGCTGTGAGCGCGCCGCGAGGCCGGCGCGATACGTTCGCCCCCGAAGACATCGATAAAGCCTGTGTATCGGAACGGAACACATCTGAGCGTGTTCGAATTTCGGGTAGAAAAAGAATTGGGCTACGACTTGGATGCCGCAGGAGCTTCTGTTTGAGTTGAACTGCGCACGAGTTACGCCGCACATCGCCACATTTGGAGGCACCTCTTATCAAATCTGGAACATCGGAAGCGTTCGCGCAATGCGACGCAAAAAATATAATCCGTTGGCTGTCATCATCTTTGTTCTTGGGCTGGGTATTCTGGCTGCCGCAGTGGTCAAATCCCGCATGACGGGAAGAGTCCTTTTCAAAGGCTGCAACTGGGATCGCCGTAGTGATCGGATCCCTTCTCCTTCAACTTATCTGGCCGTTGCGGGTGTATGTGCTGGTTTTGAGAACATCGAGTGGCGAGGTGGACGCGATTGTGTCACGCAACAAAGAGTTTGTTTCCGACGTTCAGAAAGCTGTTGAGCAGGCATTTGTCGTTCGCGCTAGGCAGCCGCCTGTGAGTGAGACCTGAAGGCCTGGCGGCTTTTGAAAAGGCTGGCGACATGAGTGCCAGCAACAAGCCTTCACTTAGTGTCGATTTGCACCAGGCGCTCAGGAACTTACGTGGAGCAATTGAATTATTTGGTTGGCGCCAGAGTCGTTTCCGAAGGCCATCATGTGCGATGAACGCATTCGCACACTCGGCGATGGCAGCACGCGATCGGCAATGTGATCGCGTGGCGGGGTGTCGTCGATCGTCGTCGGCATTGCCCTGTT
>JBPYEW010000195.1:0-34036 GCA_051984555.1 Terriglobales bacterium
TGTAGCCTTCCGCGAATGCTGACGTTGGTACTACCGGTGTATCAAAGTATCCAGTTTGACCCGGCATGAACGGCAGCTCATAGCAGAACTGGCTGTAGCCAGGTTGGAACAACGGGTCGGTCACCATTTGGCCGCTGACGTTCACCGGGCCCGCGTCGTTCATGCAGACCACCATCATTGTCGGGCCATAACCGGTCGGGTTCGGCGGGTTCACTTCCCATGTCGAGTAGCTCAGGCCGTTGTATGACCCAAACGCATCCGAGTAGGTGCGCGCAATTTCGGTTCCTGTCCAATCCTTGATGGAAACGGGCAGGTAGGCGGGCGCGAACTTCTCACCAAACTGAGGCGAGAACGGATCGAATTCCGCCGTGAAGTCATCCGTGATGACACCGGTGAAATGCGCCGCCTTATGCGTTGAAGTGAAGATGTAGAACTTGGCCAACGCCGATGTCTGATCGGTCAGGGTAATTTCCTTGCGATCGCATAGATTTCGGGTTGCTCCCGCGAATGGCGCTACTTCGGCCGATCCTGGAAACAGGCTGATGAAATCCGGCACCTGGCGCGCAGCCCCGACGCACGGCCAGAATGATTCCACGCTACCCGTGTCACCCTCATGACTGGGCATGTTGTCGTTGCGCCCAAGATTCTGGGTCGCATTCTGTGGATTCAGCGGATTGCCGCTACCGTACGCACTCGCGACTTCGGCTTGGTCAGGCATGATGAAGATGCTGCCAAGACCGCCGAACTGCTGCGTAACCGGTGCGATAAAGTTGTCGCCGATCAGGATGTTCTTGTCTTCTTCCTTGACCAGTTCGTAGCCCGGCGGCACGACGATCTCCACCACATATTTACCGTCTGGCAACATGGGCGTACCGAAGCGATAAGGATCGGACGAGTCAGGATTGGTGGTGCAACCCGGATCCGTAGGCCCGGTCGACATATGGCAGTTGGTTCCCGTAGCCTTACCCGTCGCAGGATCCATATTCGTAACGCTCGGGAACGAGTACATGCCATCGTAGGGAGCCGGCTGCAACTGGTTCCAGTTATGCATGCCGTCATAGCACTTGTATTGAGAGCTGTGCGCCAGCGGTTTTGCTCCCGCACCGTTGTTGTAAATGTCCATCCACTCCGGCTGGTTCTGCAGGCCGTAGAAGAAAGGATCTGTGGTGGACTGGCCGGGGCAGCTGATATTGGGAATTGGATTCCCAGACGCGTCGGTCATGATGTTGCCAGTCGCGTCCTTGCGGAAACCCTGTGCCCAATCGTCGAAACTGCTGGTGTCCGTGTGGTCTACCAGGGTCAGGGTTGGAGTTACCCCATCCGGTCCGAATCCCTCCTTATATAGATTCACCCTGACATGCGCGACCAGTGGCTCCCAGCTGAGTTGCAGCAGCAGTTTGGGATCATCGAAAGGACGAGTGGAGGCGTATACGACATGGCCATGTATTCCGCCGTTCTCACCGGTTGTATATGGCTTCTTGCCCCATTCGAGGAAATTGTTCTGCCCCGAGAAGCCCTGCCACCCGTAGGACCCGAACCAATACGGAGGATCGATTCGTCCGGTTGAGACCTGCGTCAATTTCGAGCTGTCGTTTGCTCCATTTGCAACCGAGAACCCAGAGCAGTCCGCGTTATCGCAGTAGACCGATCCTGGCAGTTGCAAGTCGAAGGGCAATGGATATTGCTCAAAAGTATTTGCAAGGAACTGCGCAATACTCGAACCGCCGCAGTTCGGATAACCGTTCGAACCGTCACCACAATAGGTGGTGCCGTCGGCTGGACCGCCGGCGTCATACACCACGTGTACGCCCGTTGTCTTGAACCGAGTCGTGTCGGTTTCGACGACATACCAGTTGAACAATGGGAAAACTTCGTTGAATCCCGCATAGCCGTTCAAGTCGGTATTGTTGAAGTTCGAGTAGCTGCCATCGCGGAAACGGATGTTCGTAGCTACGAGCGGAAGACCGGGTTCAGCGGCATCGCAGACACCGTCGCCAGCAACGCCCGAACCCCCGCCCACGTCAAGGCAGGTCCGAGTGTAAATATTCGCCTGCCATTGATGAACCGCCACCTCGTGCATATCCAGGTTGGTGTTTCCCGCCAGTCCGATTGGTGTCGAGATACCGTCGACGACTTGGTCATTCCACTGGTCGAACGTCGTGATCTTCCAGTTGCCCGTCGGTATTCCGCTAAAGCTGAAGTTGCCATCCGCGTCGCACTTGCTGAAGGCAAAATCCTCCCCGTCGGGATCGCCAAGGCTGACGTAGCACTGGGTGAAGGAGTAGCTGTCATGCGTGCCGCTGCCATACAACCGCTCGTCTGGCGTACGGCTCATGCGACCAGTGGTGATATGACCTTTCACCGAGTTGTTGCAGGTGCTGTTGCCTTTGCACATGGCAGTAAGGCGGTCGTTGATAATCTTCGGATTTGCGAATCCGATGGTGACGTGGTAACCGGCCGGTCCAAATTCCTGGAAGTAGCCCGGCTCGGCAATCCGCATGAAGGAGTCGTGTGCTTTCTGGCCATCAAGCGTGTTTGTCTGCAGCCATTCCTCGCCTCGTGCAATGCGGTCAGCACCAGGCGTAGCGACGATTCCATACCGTCCTTGGTACAAGTTTGGCACTACGGCCTGGCCCGCGAGAGGCGAGAGCGTTACGCCATCGGACTCGTAGGTGGGACACGTAACAATCATTCCCACAATGCCCTTCTGACTGCCGTCACCATTCTGAATATTAGAGGTCACGACGGGAGAAATCGGGCATGCATCGAGCTTTGTGAGCGGATCGACAGTTCCTGCCAGGCTGTTGGTCAACGGCATGTTGAACATGTCGTAAGTCGGCTGACCGGTAGCATCGCCGGTCCCACCAGCATCGTCGAAGATGGTGACTTCGAATCCGCCTAATCCCGGCTCATTCGGCGAGAGAACATCAAGACCGCCACCCGCGTCATGTTCACCGTTGAGCGGATAATCGTCTTCGAAGACAAACACGGTCAAGGTCGCCGGCGGATACGGACTTGGCTGAGTCATCACCATGACCGAGGTCTGCCCAGCATTGATGGGAGCGCCACCCATACCGTGACCGCAGGTGCTGTTCGGAGAATTAATTTGGTTTCCGCTGGAATCTGTGGTGAACGAACACACTGGTGCACTGCCGTATCCAGCATTGAAAGGATTGGCCGCGTCGCCTGGCAGCACCGAAATGTAATAGCGCTTGTTCGGGTCGAGTTGGACCTGTTTCGGGTCGATCTGCGTCTCTCCCGCACCAACCGAGTCCGGACGGCAGATTCCATTGCCCTGGTCGCACACTACCGGCAGGCCTTGGAGCATCTGGCCACCTTCGCAGGAAAGCGGACCGGTACAGCCTGTTGCGATTACCGGCATGCTGCTGGTGTGGAAGTTAGTTCCGAAGTTTGGAACGGTTCCCCCGCTGTAGCCGGGACAGCCCACAGCCGGCGGATTCGTGGTGCAGTGAGGATCTACGTAGAAAGTACGGTCTTCCTCAATGATCCAGCGGTAATCAGTGATCTGAGTTTTCTTATCCGCCCCATCGAGAACCGTGACCATCAGACCGCTTCCCTGAGGGAAAGTCAGCATGACATTGGCGGCAGACGAACTCACGGTTCCCTGTGAGTTCTGCGCCTTATATGTGAACGTACAGTTACCCGGTCCCGTGCTGGTTGCCACAAAACCACCATTCGCATCCACGGAAACCGTTGCTGTCGTCGTCCCGTTGCTGCAAGCAGAGATCGAGGTGGGGTTGCTTACGGTTAAGGGATATCCGGCAGTATCAGTTGCGTTGGCCAGAATGCCTGGAGGTGCAATTTTCAAGTAGCTGGCTAAGGTCGAAGTGAACGAGATGTTGTTCGCGGTGACTGCTCCCAGGCAGCTGCCACTGCAGACGCCCAAGGTGACCGTCGCCTTCGGGCCGCTTCCGTTGGCTTGATATACAAATGAGTCCGTCGCCCAGGAGGAGCAGGGTGAAGTCGATGCAGCCGTGCATGGTGTGTACGTAAATGTGCCGTCTGCATTAAGTGTTACTGTTCCGTTGGTCGGCTGCGTGACGACGCGGACGTTGTAGACGTTCACGTCGTTGGCAATGACGCCCTTGGTCGGATCAGATACGGTCAACGCTCTTGTCGTCACAACCGAGCTGTATGAGTCGTCGTTGGCTACTACCGCGGGTGCATTGGCGGCAGCGCTCGGCAGCGCAGCGCCGTTGACGCTGATGTATGCAAGCATTCCGGCGTCGCGGGAAATGGAATTTCCCGAAAGGCTCAACTGGCGGTCAAACACCGGAAGCGCATTCAGGCTGGACGCGGGCACATTCATCATGACGTCGTAGGTTTTCCCTGCCGCCATGAAGACTTCGCTTTGCACGCGGGGAGCACCTGGTAGAGGATTGCCGTCTTCTGCAATTAGAGAGAATCCGGCGGCAGGCGATGTGCCAGTCACGGCCCCAGCAACGGAAGGCACGTGCATGCGCAAGCCGGCATTGACCATTCGGATCAGGACATTCCCTGAAACAGGAGATTGGGAAGACCCGGGTATAGCTGGAAAATTCGAGGCCGCGCCGTTCATCCGGTTAAAGGCAACTCCATTGATGAGGTAATACAACGGTGTATAGTTCACCGCCGGCGGGTAGCATGCTGGCGCAGAATTCCCGCCCGGTAGTTGGCAGTGCGCCATAGCGTTCGCTTGAAGTTGTAAGGCCGACACGGCTGACGCCCCTGAACCGCCGCCGCCGCTGATGATCACCTGAGGAGCGACTTTATAGTTTCCTCCGTACCCTGCAGGAGGAGCGTCGATGCTAAGCAACTGCTCATATGTCGGGCTCGTGGGATCGGTGTCGATGGTCGCAATTCCCGTTGCGCCGATCGGGCTGAAGGTAACGGTCGGTGCTGAAGAATATCCGGAGCCTCCGTTCGTGACCGCAATGGAAGCAACGGCGCCCCCGAGATAAGGCCCGATGGTCGCGTTTTCACTGAACCCAGGAGTGCCTACTGCCGTGCTGACCGCGTTGTTCTGATCGGGGTCGATTTCGCTGAACAGCAAGGGAATATCAGCGGAGTAACTTACGTTTGGATAAGCTGTTCCTGGCGAGTTGCCAGCAGGGGCTGTTGTAACGACCAATATTCCGTAAAGTCCCATCGGGCCCTGGATCGAGGGGTGCGTGCCCGATTCCATCAAGTATGTGCCCGGACGCAAATTGCCCCACGCTGGCAACACTGTCGAGGCGCCGGTCGCGACTTCAGTACCGAAGGACTGGATTCTTGTACCTTGCGAAGGTGGTGTAAACACCGCGCCAGTATTGGCAATGGGCCACGTGGTGCCCTGATTATCGTGCGTCGGACTGGGTGAGCAGGTCGCGCCGCCTCCGCAATTGGCCCCTTTTGTCCCCAGGCCGCCGCCCAATTGCCCGACGATCATCAACGAAGTGGGAACCGGGCTTGGCAGACTATTCGTGAGCTGGACAGAGAGTCCGCCTGACGCAGTGGTAGGGACCGTAATCACGACGGGCGACCATCCCGCAGCTGTCGGGTTCAACTTGGAGCAGGTCGCGGCCGATCCGGTCGGCTGAGTTTGATCGCAGCTGTAGCCCCACATCGGCACTGTCGAGCCGTCGGGCATTGTGAGAGTGGAAGCGCTCGCAGTCAAATTGACCTGCTGCTGCGCCCAGCTGAGACCTGCTCCAAGGAGGAGAACAGTTACCGCAATTACCGCGCTCTTAATGCTCGCCTTCACGAAGTTGAGTTGCATTGCTCTTCTCCTCACTTAGTTCGACTCGTCGATTACAAATTCCCGGGAATCAACCAGCATCATCATCAGCATTCCACCGGGGAAAATATTGTTCGTGGTGATCTCGCGCTCGTTGTGGGAGTGCCACATGAACGCAAAGCCGGCCTCACTTGCGGGGGAGTTGGCAATCGTGCCCGAAGGCGGAGTAGTTCCTGTGGTGCCGCAGTTTCCTGCCGGAGTTGGCGTGGCGCACGGCGTGCCAAACGTGGCGCGAGCCGTCGCATCCGGGCCCAGGTAGGGACTACCGCTAAACCACGGACCATTGGTCAGAATGTTAGGATCCGGCAGCGTTACTGGGCCGCCGCCGTTTACGTCGCCAAATGGCGCACTTTCTACCGGCTTGTTGTGATCCTGACACCACTCGAAGTAATTGATCGCCGTTGGATCGCCGGTGTTATAGCCGTTAGGATCTGGAGTACAGGCAAGCTTCGCAACCGGGTCGCTGGAAGCCGGGTTGTGACCGTATGCATCCCAGTTCAGGCCTCTGGCCGTCCAGTAGAAGATCCCATCCATGGCCATGCCCGGCGTCGTCGTAGTGGTAAACAACAGCGGCCCGGCAAGAGCCTTGCCGTCCGGCGAGAGAATCAGGTTGCCGTCACGCGCCAGTATGCGGACGTGGTTACCGTGTTCATGGAACGGATGCTGCCAACGGCCCTGCCCGATAATGCGCAGCAGCGTCAACTCGCCTGGATGCATGTGGGGATTGCCGTTGTAGGGCTGATGGGGATACTGGGCCGCGTAATTTGGGTCCATGTTGTCTGGCATCGAGCGGCCATTGATCATGTAGTAGGTGGGGTGATAGGGCTCGGTCGCGACGTTCATGCAACCGCCTATCGTGCCCTGCGGGCAGGTCATGGTCGATTGCTGTTCAGCGTCGGTGTGGATCCGGGGATCCATCTCTGAAAACTGGAAAAGGTACTCGCGGTCGTAGCAGGTGTTCGCGTTGTCGTATGCAGAAGTGGAGTGTCGGAATATGCTTTCTTTCCAAAATGCCTGGGCTTGATTGTTCTGAGTCTGGAGATCCCCATTTGTGCAGCCAGCACCGCTTACAGGTTGGGACGGCAGGACAATCACCGCGCCGAACAACCCCATTTCCACTTGCAGATCACTCTGCGTTCCACTGTAGTAAGCGCGCGTACCTGGCGAATTTGCGATCAAGGTATAAGTAACCGGGTTGCCAGGCGCCGCTTCCTGAGTAATCAGACCCTGAACCCCGCCGCTTGTGCTTACCAACTGCAGCCCTGGGAACAGGATTGACGTGTTTCCGGCTGAGGCCGGGAGCGAGTCGGTCAGCTTCACCGTAAACTGCTGGCCTTCCGTCACGATGAGTGTTGGCCCCGGGACCTGCATGTCATTGCAGAAGCCGCTCGATATGGAAGAAGGGGCGAAATTGGCGCTGCCGGGGACGTTTCCGGTACAGCCAAAACCCCACGAATAAATGGCCTGCCCGTCGGGTTGGGTGAGGTAGGCTGGCTTTGCTGTCAGGTTGAACGCTGTGCCCTGGATACCCGGGGCGGCAGCGTGCGCGAACTGCGGTAGTAGCAGTGCTACTGTCACCAACAGTGACAACAACAGGTCGTTCTTCTTCATATGCTTTGCGCTCATGGCTGCAGCTCCTACTTACAGGCCCCGGTTACGGGGTCGATCGAGAGTGGTGCGTTACAGATGTTCACTTCTGTCATCAGCCCACCGAAGTTCTCGGCATCGTTGGACAGGTGGTCGAGGTTTGGCGTGTACAGATAAAACTTCTGGCCGGGCTGATAGCTGGGATCTGTGGCATCAAGGATGACGTCGAGCGACTCGCCGCCACCCAGCGTGATTGAATTGGTGTCATACGCCATGTTGTTTCCCTCCTGGTCGCGCAGGAGCTTGGCGTTGAGTGCGATCACGTGCATCGGAATCCCGAGCGAGGCGAGGGTCTGATATTCGGAAACATCCAGATCAGAAATTCGCAGCAATGCGCGCCCACCAGCGGGGATGTTGATAATCGCGGGCAGCGGTTGCGAGAAGTGCGAAGCGCCATCCGCGGTTTGCGTCTGGAGCGCTCCGGGTGTGACTGTATCAGGGTAGCTGCGCCCATTGAGAAGGAAGTACTTGTCCTTCATGTCTCCAAAACCTTCCGGGTTGAAGGTCATTCCGACAAAGTGGAAGTTTGGATCGAAGCCGTGGATCTGTAGCGGGTACTCCACGTCATAGCGGGTAGAGCCATCGCCGTCGTTGTAGGCGTACTTGCTGAACCCCGGATCGCCTTGCTTCGCCCCCGCGTCCGTTGCCGGCACAGGATTGCTGCACAAAATGTCGGTGGGAGCGTTCACGGAAGAAAGCGTCACGTTCGAGGGCGCATTGGTGTTGTCACCGGGTCTCCGGCATGCTGTGCGGAGATCTTGCTGCTGCGTTTGCAGCGATGCATACAACGGTGTCCCGCTCTGCACGCGATTCTGGCGCGGTCGTACGTATAACTGTCCCACCATGCCCATCTGCAAGTGTTCAGGCGGCGTGATGTGGCAGTGCCAGAAGTAAGTCCCAGCGTCAGGCGCGAGATAGTAATAAGTGAAGCTGCCGCCGATATTGATAGCAACGGAAGCGTCAGGCACGCCGTCATAGAACGATGACGCATTGGGATACCCATGGAAGTGAACCGTATGCTGCTCGAATAAATCGGGGCGCATGATCATTCCCACGTTGGTAAGGGTCAGGAAGAATTCGTCATCCTCGTCGATCGCGATCAACGGTGCCGGGATGTTGCCGTTCATAACCGCAACGTCCATGATCTGGCGGGGATCGACATGGCCAGTGAGACAAGACGCCGGGGCGTTCGGACCTGCGCAGGCACCAGAAACCGGCGCACTAAGAGTGATGGTAGGCGCGGTGAGATAGCCGGAACCGGCGTCATTGAGCGTGATGCTCACTACCTGCCCGCCCGCGATGACCGCAGTCCCATCCGCTAGGATCCCTCCCGACTGTTGGGGCGCGCTAAACGTCACGGTCGGCGCAATAATGTAACCGGAGCCAGGGGCCGTGATATTCACCGCCGAAACCGCTCCAGCCGCAATCGTTGCAACCGCAGCGGCAGTAACTCCACCGGGCTGTGAAACTTCCTGGTCACCAGTGAGGCCAATTGCGCCATTGAACGTGAAGCTACCGCCCGAGTTGATGGTGGTCGCGGGATCTCCGGCCTGTAGTGGCGTCGACGACGAGTCCAGGTAAACGCTGTTGAACACGTTAGGGAATTGGGTACCAGGTTTCCCGTTCGCAATGTCCGCGATTCCCGAGAGTGGCCCGAACGAAAACATATACGTCTGTGTTCCGTCGCCCATGGTCGAGTAACCATCACCACCGGAAATCTGCTGGCACTTAATCGCACCGTTCACGTTCGTGTTGGTCGTGGTGCCATCCGGAACCAAGTAGCCATTCGCTCCAGGAACTAGTCGGGTTGGACCGTTGTATGTCGGTTCCGAGTTATTGTCCGCAGGGAGATTGGGGTGGCTTTGATCTTGTACCGGGTGTGTGACGGTGCTGGTTGGGCACTGCACCCGAAAACTCTGGGCATGCGCTGCCGCGGTTACGAGACAAAGCAAAAATACGGGTAGCCAGTTTCGATTAAACCTCTTCATGGCTCTGCAGCCTCCTTCACGACCTGCCGGCGCCGGCAGCCGATCCTGGGATTGACTCATCGCTATTTCTTTAATTAGGAGTTTCACGTCCCGCCCGGGACGACATTTGCGAGTCATTTGTAACGACCCGCGCATCCCGCACTGCACATCCTTCGCTCCCTGACGCGTCCAGCTGAGGTCGGCCACAATCCACTCGAAACCGATCTCGTCCGTAATCCCGTTGGGGGTTCAGGCTGTAACGGTCATTACTGCCGCCACATCATTTAGGGGGGATGGCGAGTACCTGTTACAGGACGACGCAAACTGCTTACCAGGAGATCTGATCCCGGCTGTTGCGTCCGAAGATACTGGGTTTGGTGCTAAGTTCTTTGCTCCATATCAACAAACAAACTAAAAAGTAAACTTTAATTACAAAAAACAATTCCTCTGAACATGACTTTCGAGGACTGATGTTTCGGCAAGAACTCGCGCCACTGCGATTGAACGCTCAGCTCCAACGAGCATTTGGGTAAGGCAAACCTGGTTGTGAGCGCTGGAAGTAGATGTAAGGACAGGAGGAACGGAAGGATTGGAGCAATCACATCCCGGGTTCAGCGTTCGATCGGAAGGAGAAATTTTGGAGTGGGCGACTCTGTCAGAGCACCGAGATCAATGCCGTGGAATTGCTGGAACACGTTCGCTACATTGACAGATGGGACACGATTGAGCGTCCGAAGCATAGTAGGTCCCGCACCTGGCGCAGGGTAGCCCATAGAGGATGCGTTCATACTTCACCTCGACTAGCCGAGGCTGTGACGAAGCGGAAGCAGTATCGATTGGTAAAGCGTCCATAGTTGAGCTGACTCCAAGATCCTAATCAATCGACTCATAGCATGACTGCGTCCGCGCAGTGGGTCTTTGCTGGCGCGCAAACCGCGATTTGATGTTTACTTAGAGCGATCACCTGCTCTACAAACCCCACGAAAGTGCCATAAGGTTGCGTCGGTATGGTCAGTTCCAGGCCCTAATAAGGAGGGAGTATTTGCGCTGGAACAAATACGAGTGACCTTCGGTGCGATATCAGTAGTTCAGCTTTTTGAGCAGCGCGAACGGCATTGCTCTGCCGTCGTCAACTTCTCCCCCATAGAACTGGTTCTCTCAATCCGTAAAGGCTTCGCCTTCGCGGAATCTGGGTTTCGCTTCATCAACGGAGTCGGCGGATTTATGAGGCACTTGCGTATCTTGGTGATCTCCTTCTTTGTTTTGTGTATCTGCTCGCCAGGCTATGCAGACCAGGCCGGCTCTGCCTACAAGCAGGGCATACATGCGGAAGCCAACAACGACTACGACGCGGCGTTCGAAGCGTTTCAAAAGGCGCATTCATTAAGACCGAAAGATCCGAGATATCTCGCCGCATTTGCTCGGCTCCGTTTTTACGCGGCTGCGGAACACGTGCACAAGGGCCAGGGGCTTCGGGACAGCGGGAAGTTGAGCGAAGCGCTGGGAGAATTTCAACGCGCAGCTGCAATCGATCCAACTAATTTTGTCGCTCCTCAGGAACTCCGGCGGACCGCTGAGATGATCAAGCGACAGGAACAGCAGCAGCCCGCAGCTCTGCTACCCGAATCAGTACTGTCCAAGATGGCCGATGAAATCGAAGGCCCGATCGAGCTCAAGGCCCTGTCGACCACGCCCATCAATCTCCGTATGAGCGAGAATGCCGACATGATTTACAAAGTCATCGGCAAGCTCGCCGGGGTAAACGTACTCATCGACTCGGAGTACAGGCCACAGCGGATTAATGTCGAACTTAATGACGTGACGCCACGAGAAGCTCTCGACATGATCGCGCTCCAATCCAAAACCTTCTGGCAGCCGGTTTCGTCCAACACGATTTTCGTCACTATTGACAATGCCGGAAAGCGGAAAGAACTGCAGGGCAATGTCATGAAGACGTTCTACCTGAAGAACGTTGCCACGCCTGCGGAACTGCAAGAAGCAGCCAACACCATCAAGGGAATTCTCGATGTAAGCCGTATCCAGTTGGTGCCCAACCAGAATGCCATGATCATCCGCGGAACAACCGACCAGATGATCCTTGCCGCGAAGTTGCTGAATGACATCGACAAGCCGAAAGCGGAAGTGGTCATCGACATTGCAGTCATGCAGGTAAGTCGTGACCGCATTCGTAATCTGGGAACGAATGTTCCCACGTCCGCAAGCATCTCCCTGGTTCCGGGCGCAGGAGCGATCGCTGGTGCGAGTAGCGGCGGTGGTGGCGGAACGCTGACCTTGAACTCCTTCACCAATCTTAATGCGAACAGCTTCCAAGTCAGTATTCCCGGCGCCTCAGTCACGGCTCTCATGAGCGACAGCAACACCAGGCTCCTGCAGAACCCTGAAATTCGTGCTTTGGATAACGAGAAGGCAACTCTCAAGATTGGTGATCGAGTCCCGATCGCTACGGGATCGTTCCAATCCGGAATCGGCATAGGTTCAGTGAATACGCAGTTCCAGTACATCGATGTTGGCGTCAACATAGACATCGTCCCTCACATCCACTCCGCCAATGAAGTCACTTTGAAAATGATTCTGGAGATATCTTCCGTGACTGGCCAGCAGAACATTGGGGGAGTGTCGCAACCTATCATCGGTCAGCGCAGAATCGAGCATGAGACTCGCTTGCAGGATGGCGACGTAAACCTTGTGGGCGGGATTCTCGAAGATTCCGAAACGCAATCGCTGAGTGGTTATCCTTGGTTGACCAAGATCCCGATTTTGAAAAACCTATTTGGTCAGACGGACAAAGAACGCCGCGAAAATGAGATCGTCTTCGCAATCATGCCCCACATTGTCCGCGCGCAGGATCTTACCGATCAGAATCTCCGGATGGTGGATGTTGGGACCGGCGGTGCCATTGGTCTCCGTCACACCGATGTGCGCCCGACTACAGCAGCGGCTCCGGGCACAGCAGCGGGACAGTCTGGACAAACACCTGGCAATACCCAGAAAAATGCGCGGACCACACCACCTGCTCCGGTGGTACCCGCGGCTATGCCACGAACCTCTCCGGTCATCGCGCCTATGGTGACACCTCCGGCGACTGCCCCAATCGCGCAGACTCAGGGAGCGCTGCCGCCGGCGAAGGAGAGTACGACCACAGCCTCGGCACCCCTGTCATCCCAGCTGCAACCCATGAAGGTCTCTACCCCTGAACCGTCCGCCGCGCCCGCAGCACGTCCCCAGAGATTCACTCCACAACAATATTCCCGGCGCGGCATGGCCGATCCCTGTCCGTACGGGCAGCATGCCGTTGAGGTCAAGAAAGACGTTGTAACCTGCGCCTTCGATTGATCCGGCAGCGAATTCCAGAGTGATCTGCAATCTATTGAGAATGAAGGTCCGTACTATTTGTGTGCAAATATTTGACGTCCCGCTTTTGTAGCAGAAACCCACAAATTGTAAATTCAGAGACTTACATTTTCTTTACATTGGCAGGGTACTTGCACTAGTATGGCCAACAGAGAGAGTACTTGGCGGAACTGGCCGAAGCCGCCGAGGAAAAGAAAGCGTCGGTACCTCCCTAAATAGTTAGTTTCATTCGGCTTTGCGCGTATCCATCCCCCGGGTCGCATGCGTGTGGGGCGCACTTACTGAAGTCGTAGGCGTGTACCCAAATACCAAGTGCAAGAACGCAGGAAAGACTGTAAAGATTCGCGTTTACCTGGTATTTGCGTCGGGGTGAGAGCCGCAATCGACCGCGTCGTCAACCGATCCAAATAACAACCGCGAACAAAGCTCGGTCACGGGCGAGACTTGCGAGTGGATGCTTTTGCGTCCGGAGCTGCGGGTCCAGTCGTTCTGCGCAGCAAGGCTGTACTGAGTAGATGTTGGGCCCCACTTCGACCACAAGGACGCTTCGCATGCATTATCAGCCTC
Source organism: Terriglobales bacterium (assembly GCA_051984555.1). Lineage (GTDB taxonomy): Bacteria > Acidobacteriota > Terriglobia > Terriglobales > Acidobacteriaceae > Gp1-AA122. Next base: position 13,330 of record JBPYEW010000195.1, read on the forward strand.
TTGAACGGCCGATGTTTCATCGCGGCGGAAACACGCTCACACCGACTGTAGTCTCGACCTCTAAGATTGCAATGGCCCAGCGTTCAGCGCTATTTGCAGACATCAGCGCGGCCGATTGCAACACAATTGTTGGTAGCGCACATGAAAGGCAATTCGCGCGTCGTCACACCATATTCCTCGAAGGCGACCCCATTCGCCAGATTCTCTTGCTCACTTCGGGCTGCGTTAAGGTAACGCAATTCGGCCAAAGTGGTTGCGAGGTGATTTTGCGGCTTTGTGGTGGTGGGGAAGTGGTCGGAGCATTGGGTCTTTCCGCCCAAGGAACCCACTGTTCAACCGCTCAAGTCCTCGACAACGCCACCGGGTTGGTGTGGGAACCCAGCCAGTTCGAATTACTCTCGGAACGGTTCCCTGCCCTTCGCCGGAATGCTGTTCATATACTTCAAGACCGCCTGCGTGAAATGGATCAGCGATTTCGCGAAATCTCCACCGAAAAAGTTGCGCCTCGACTGAGCAGCCAACTGGTCCGTCTCTTCAAGCAAATCGGTAAAGCGGTGAACGGCCAGATTGAAATTTCGTTGTCCCGCGAGGAACTGGCTCAACTGACTGGAACTACTCTTTTCACCGTCAGTCGCTTGCTTTGCCAGTGGGAAGTGCTGGGGATCGTGAGTGCACGCCGGGAGTCAGTTCTCGTGCGAAACCTGCCCGCACTCATGAAACTCGCCGAAGGACAGTAAAGACAAACTCCCCCGTTTGTCTAGCCAGTGCGATTGGTCCAGCTAGCCCGCCTAGTTGCTTGCCTTCCCCTTTAACACCTCTTCTTGCATGGCCCTACGCTGTTGGAAAAGACTCTGCATGTCCGCAATCTTCTGATTCAGCATACCTTGTGGTTTGCCGTCGGTTTCGGACGAGGCAGCCGCGGGTAGGTTCGCCTGTGCGGTGACAGCTTCGGCAGGGGAAGCATCGGGAGCGGGTGTAGTGTTCTCAGGCTGTAAGGAAGTCGATTTTGCCGGATCCGTTGCAGTCTGCGCAGCGGCGGCTGTTTGCGTTCCGCTTTCGGTGGCCGGAGAAGCGGCAACGTCAACCGAAGGTGGGTTTGATTGCTCGCTTGGTTCTGGATTCGGCGCAGCAGCCGCTCGCCGATAGCTGTCGCGCTGGTACTGGGACGCCATTGCAGCCCGTGCCGGGGCGCTACCCGAAGTGGATTTGCTCCGTGGGCTCAAAAGCACGCTTTGCACACCCATTGCATTATCGTCGGCAGCTTGGATGACATAGTCGAAGTCGGTGCCGCTCAGTAATTGGGAGAGCACTTCGCGTGCTGATGCAGGCCCTAGGTGCGCCGCTACACGTTCCTGCCTGGCCGCAGGCGGCACATCAATGTCTGCGCCGGTTGAGGTTCGTACTGCATCGAGAATCGATCCCAATGTCGAATTGTCCGTAGAGATCGTAAGCTGTTCGCCATCCCACACCACCTGCGGAGCCATCGGTGTCAGTTCTTCCGGCGTGATCGGCCGTGGATCGGGTACCGGTAGAGGCGCAACTTGCATCGGCATCTGAACAACCGGCGGAATGGCCGCGTTTTTCGTTCGCCGCCGTTGGCCGGCACTCCCGCTCTGCCCGGCTGCCAAAATCGAGAACCCCAACACGAGCAGTCCTAAGGTGGCTGGTGTTGAGCCGAATTTTGATCGTTTGCTAACAGGGGTGTTCTGCAAGGCAAACTCCTTCAGGACCTGTTCGAAGGGGCGCGTTGAAATCCAGTTGGGAAGTCGCATCGAGATAGGAACTGCCAGCCTAGGACTAAGACCGATCTTAGTCTTCAGCCATAACCCGTCTTTGCTCCCCATCAAAGTCCGCGGCCCGTTCGGCGGCCATGACGGTAAATTATATGCTGCAGTATTTTGCTGAGGCGCAAAGAATTTCTCTTCATCGTTTTCTATTGTGAGTTTGGCCAGTGGCCCTCCCCAGTTCGAGCCAAAACATGGAACCGAAAGCCAATCGAGCTGGCTTTCCTCCCCTGGTTCGTACGATCTTCAGGCCTGTGCTTCCCTTTCGCGATCTTTCGGGGAAGAGTTTTGGCCATCTCGAACGATCATGGCAAGAATTCTTCTCGTCGATGGCGCACCTGAGTGGCTACAACCGCTCGCAGCATCGCTACGCGCAGACGGTCATACTCTCTGGATCACTCGTGGGCTGGAAGAAGGCCGCAATGCACTGTTATCGGGCTCTTATGATGTTGTCCTCACGAGTCATGGGCTGCCGGATGGAAATAGCGCAGAACTGCTTGCAGCCTCTCAAGCCATCGACAGCTCTCTGCCAGTTGTGCTGTTCTCGTCGGAGAGACAGCCGGAAAACTACTTCGACATAATCTCTCCAGACTTACCTGCTGACCAGGTAAGTGTTGTCGCTCGCCGGGCGATCGAACACGGAACCTTGGTCCGTGAGAACCTGCTGCTGAAATCTGCTGCCGAAGACGTCGACAGCGCGCACCTGCTACATGGACAGAGTTCTGCGGTTCGCAGTTTGCGGGAACGCATTGACGAAATCGCGAGTTCCACTTTGCCCGTTCTCATCACCGGTGAAGCAGGGACCGGAAAGCAAGTAGTAGCGAGGATCATCCACGCCAGTTCGCCCCGACGTTCAGGACCGTTTGTTCGATTTGGGGCGGCTCGCCTTTCACATTTGCTAGAGTTCGGGGCAGATGCCGCCGAGTCGTCTCTCCTCCAGGCGGCCAGGGAGGGCAGCGTCCTCCTGGATGAGATCGGTGACATTTCCAGCTATGCCGAGCCCGCCTTACTCCAACTTATTCAATCCGCAGAATTGAACCACGCCAAGGCATCGGTACAATTCTCCGTCCATGCCCGAGTCCTTCTCACCGCCCGAGGGACTCTCGAGGATGTAGCAAATCCCAGCCGCTTCCGATTTTCCTGGGTACAGCGATTGGATTTGGTGAGGGTTCACGTACCTCGCCTCAGTGATCGGAAGGAGGATATTCCGGGCTTGTGCGATCTGTTCTGTAGACGGGCTTCGGTAGAACTCAAAACGCCGCCTCGTTTTCCTACCCCCGCGGCACTAGAGAAGCTGTGCAACTACTCTTTTCCTGGAAACGTTCGCGAGCTTCGCAACCTTATATATCGGGCGTACATGATTGCCGCAGGCTCCGAACTCGGCCCCGAAGACCTTTTGCTCCCAGGAACAGAGGTCAACGATTCCGCTGGCGTCGTCAGTCAGCCCACGCTCAGTGACTCGACTAAAAGCTTTGATCTCTTGGCTTATTTACAGAGGACAGAGGAGGAACTCATCCGGCGCGCGTTGAATGCGGCCGGGGGCGCGCAGGCCGAAGCCGCCCGCCGTATGGGCATCTCCAGGAGCCTGCTGGCCTATAAACTCCAAAAATACGGGATTCGACCAATACCCCGCTAAGTTGTTCCTCCCTACGGCTTGTCACCGCGAAGCCCCTGGTTGGGATTCCCCGCTCCGCCTTATATAATGAGGAACACGGGTCAGGGTACTTTCCTCATCCAACCAGCTAATCCTGAACGGCAAGAACACGAGCATCATGCCCATCGAATACGGAAGAGTTCTGTTTGTCGACGACGAAGAAAGCATTCGCATAATGTTGTCCGCCGTCCTGGAGCAGCACGGATTCAAAGTGCGCACTGCATCCAGCGTTCCGGAAGCCTTGGTTGAAATCAACGCGTCTCGTTTCGACGTCCTCATATGCGACTTAAACCTCGATAAACCAGGGGACGGCTTTCTGGTGCTGGCGGCTATGCGCCACCTTCACCCCGATTGCGTCAACCTCATTTTGACAGGGTATCCGGCGTTCGAAACGGCCCTGGAGGCTATGCATAACCAAGTTGACGATTACTTGGTGAAGCCCGCGGATATCGAGTTACTTCTCGGCACGATCGAAAGGAAGCTGTCGACCCGCAAGGAAAAGAGACCGGGATTGCCGACCCGCTTGGTTGACCTGCTGCGGGAATCAAGCGACGAGCTTGCCGAAGCGACCGCCGACGCCATCGATCGGCATCCGGAGTTGTCTTCGATTCCAGTTCCTCGTGCTGACCGTATTCCACAAATAGAATCATTTTTATCTGTGGTAGCCCGGCCTCTCGAGGAGCATCAAGACGGACTCGGGGATGAAGCTCAGAAACTGGCCCTGGACTATGGGAAACTCCGCCTCGCTCAAAAATTTACGGTCAGGATGGTCGTATTAGAATTTCAAACTCTGGAACGCTCGATCGGCACTCTGGTACGGAACAATCTTTCTAAGATGGCCATTGCCGGGCTTTTCTATGATTACGAGCGACTCCATCGCTTGTTGGGCGGCATGCTGCTGAAAACCTTGGAAGTGTATGAGATCGGTACACCTCGGCCCAATCGGAAAAGCAATCGGGGAAGCGTCGCTTCCGAGTAAGGCTAGCGCTTATGTCCGTGGGCAAACTATTGATTCTCGCGCTCAGCTTGGCGCTCGCCCTGAGTGCAGTTCAGCGGGCTTACGCGGCAAACTCCAACGACACAATCGGAACGCCCCTGTTCGCCGTACCCCCTTCTAATGTTCGACCCGCGGTGGGAGAACATACAATACCCACGTGGAGCGGCACATTTACCCAAGACACTGCCCGGGGACGTAAAACATATCCATACACAATGGTAGGCACTAGCCCGTGGCTAGGATCTGCAATCACACGGGTGCCGACGGAAGTTATCCCAATAGCGTTGATCTTCTCGAATGGCAGATCTCTTGACGGCGGCAGCAAGGTCGCAAGTACACTCGCCTCACCGCTGTTCAAACCCTTCTCCTCTTCCGCCGGCTTTACGCAGTTCGGAGACGCCGTTTTTCGCACCTCTTTTTACAGTGCGGTACGCGGCACCAGCCCTGACTGGCATGTCTTACTCGGCACGCCTGCGGTATTCGCAACACAGACCATTACGGTTCCAGCTGAACGTGGTTTTGAATTTTGGGGTTCTTCCTCCGGCACATCGATCGGACTGGTAGACATGAATTGGTTTCAGCAACAACTGGAACAGCTAATAAAAGACCTGAACATCGATCCGCACACGCTGCCCGTTTTCCTGACATATGACACGTTTCTGTTCGCGGAGAATCCCGCAAAGTGCTGCGTCATAGGGTTTCACAGCGCTATAGCATCTCCGGGCCCAAGCGGAGTACAAAACTTGAATACGTATGTCTGGGCGAGCTACAGCGATCCGCACATCTTCCAATCGCCGATTGAGGACATTACGGCACTCAGCCACGAAGTTGCGGAGTGGTACTTCGATCCGCTGGTCCGTAACGTCGTGCCCGCGTGGGTCCAGCCAAATACGGGCGTGTGTTTTTCCAATCTGCTTGAGGTGGGAGACGTAATCCAGGCAGATTCCCGGCTCTCATTTGTCATCAGTTCGAATACGACGCTGTACCACCCTCAGGACGTAGCGCTTTTCTCCTGGTTCGCTGGTCAATCGCCATCCATAGCACTGGACGGCCGCTACTCCTATCGCGGGGACAAATTGCACGAACCAGCGGCGTCGTGTCTCAAGCGTTGATTTCGGCTTATGGCACCAAGGTGCTATTTACATAGCCGGTTCTGATTAATAACTTACCTGCAACCAGCCCCAGGGAAAAATTGAAAGAGCACCACGATTCCTGGTCCCAACCTCAGTCGTGATTCTCCGATATCCCAAAGGCAAGCTGTGGGGTACACCATCATGTCAGTAAACGCCACTCGCAGTACCGCAGTCCCTTTCGAAATCACAGATAAGGCACAAACCGCACAGGATGTACAAGCCTACCTGATCGCTCTCTACTCATATGCCAAGCACTTCGCTGTGCATCGCAACCTGACCTTCCAAAAGCACCTTCAGACGGTGCTGGGGATTGGGACATCACGCGTTGCACGCCGGAGCCGGCGCTGTCGCGGTATCTAAGACCAGCTGATTACCTCCGTCGTCGCCAGCCCGGAGAGTCCACTGCTCCGATCTGAGTGATCTCGGTTGAGATGAGTTCGGACGGTATGCGCTGAGTTCGCAGTATTTTCGAGACTTCAGACCTGATTTCTTTCAGCGAGACGTTAGGATCAAGAAATGCGAGGACTGAGGGCCCCGCTCCACTCAGCGCCACGCCCATCAACCCGTTTCGGCCCGCTCGCTGCTGCATGGCTGGTAGCAGGGGACAGAGCGGAGCGCGGTAAGGCTGGTGTATGCGGTCATCGAGTGCACTCCGAAGCAGACCTGGGCGACCCTGAACAAAAGCCCCCAGAAGCAGCATCGAATTTTGAATATTTGTCACCGCATCTGCCCGGGAATATTCGGCGGGTAGCACTCTTCGAGCTTCTTCCGTGGACAACGGCTGCTCCGGAACCACGAACAGTAGGGGCCACTTGCCTTTGGGCTTGATCTTGATGGCCTGTGCCTCACGCTCTGAAGTCATTCGTGCGACTACGATGCCGCCCAACCAGCACGCCGCCGCATTGTCGGGATGGTGCTCACGGCGAGAAGCCTCACCCATGATCTGATCGTCGCTCCAATCCAGCTTGCCGAAGTGCACCGCGAGGGCAATACCGGCGAGGCGTGCCGCCGCTGAAGAGCCGCAGCCCTTGCCGATCGGCATCTGGTTGTCAATGTGAATAGAAAGCGCAGGAGCAGGCATGCCGTGGCTGGCTACCACCTCTTTATATGTCTCGATGATGAGGTGGTTTTGGATTTTGCCACAGACATCCGAATCACGGCCCTTTGCGGAAACTGAGAACGCATCGGCCGCATGCGCGTCCAGCCTGAGCCACAGATCGAACGCCAGCGCCGCCGCGTCAAAAGCAGGTCCGAGGTTGGCAGAAGTCGCGGGGAATTGCATCCGCAAACGGCCTGGTATTTTGGATCGTTTGTGGGTAGGCATCTCCTCTACGACACCTTTTCAGCACTCTCTAGCGTTTTCAAAACTGCTTCTACCGATGCATCCAGGACAATGGGTGCGCGTTGCTTCAACTGGAGCGCACGAGACTGATCTTCGAATTGCGTTCCGGTAAAAAGATCGCCCCGATGAAATTTCAGGGTGAATTCGGGGTCTTTCAAAAGATGTCCCGTCAAAATCAGTACGACCGAGTCGCCTTGCTTAACGAAACCTTGCTTCACTAACTTTTTAAGGCCGGCTTGAGTGACTGCGGAAGCGGGCTCACATCCGATACCGTCGCCGCCAATCTCTGCTTTGGCTTCAGCGATCTCGACTTCACTTACCTGCTCGACTGTTCCACCGGTTGCTTGCAGTACTCGCAAAGCCTTCTTCCATGAAGCGGGATTACCGATCCTGATAGCCGTTGCAAACGTATCGGCCTGAACCGGGCTAAGTTCCTTTGCTCCGGAACGAATCAGGCGAACGAGGGGGTTCGCCCCTTCTGCCTGGATGATCGAAAGTTTGGGGAGTTTTTGAATCAGCTCAAGCTCTCTCATCTCCAGTAGAGCCTTACCTAAAGCTGAAGAATTGCCGAGGTTGCCGCCCGGGACGATGATGTGGTCCGGCATCTCCCAATCAAGTTGCTCCGACAATTCGATTACGGCCGTTTTCTGTCCTTCCAAACGGTACGGATTGATGGAATTCAGCAGATACACGGGCATGCGCTTCACCACTTCGTTCAAGACGCGCATGCATCCGTCGAAATCGGTGCGCAATTGACAGGTCACGGCGCCATAGTCCAGCGCTTGCGACAGTTTTCCCCAAGAAATCTTCCCTTCCGGGATCAGAACCAGGCTGCGCATGCCTGCCCGAGCCGCGTAGGCAGCCATGGAGGCGGAGGTGTTGCCCGTTGACGCGCACGCCACCCAGCGGAAGCCGCCCTGCTTGGCAAACGAAGCTGCAGCCGTCATGCCCGTATCTTTAAAAGAACCCGTAGGATTCATGCCTTGGTGCTTCGCAAGTACTCGGTCTACGCCGGCAATTTGCGCGCACGAGGGCAACTCATACACGGGAGTATTGCCCTCCCGCAGGGTAATGATTAAATCGGCGTTGATTTCAGGAAGGAGTTCTCGGAATCGCCAGACGCCGCTTTGATCGACAGGGGAGAGCAGAGTTTTGCGTTCGCGCCACAAGGACTTCAGAGTATTCGGATTATGCCGCAATCCGGGATACACCACCTCCAGCAGGTCGCCGCAATCGCTACAGCGAAAGTCTTGGCCGGGGCTTTTCGTGGTTTTGGCGCAGGAGATGCACCGCAGGATTGATACGCCGCGGTCAGCTTGCGTTTCCGATGCTAGTGAGTTCGTCACGACTCGGTTCGAAGATCCTGATTTACTTCCCTCTCAGATAACTGTCATCCTTATTCATCCAATCAGCCCGAGGCGGATTGAAAACATCGAGATCAATGGTGTCTTCCAATGCCTCTGCCTTATGGGGCATGTCTGGGGGAATGGTCAGTACTTCACCTTCACGAACCACGATTTCTCTACCGTCGATCCAGAATTTCAGCGCTCCCGCAAGGATGTACGTCACCTGTTCGTTCACGTGGCTGTGTTCCGGAACGATGGCTCCCTTCTTCATGAGCACCCGCGCAACCATTATGTCGCGGCCGACGATGAACTGGCGTCCAATCAGAGGATTCAGGGCTTCGATATCCACCGAATTCCAGGGGACGTGCTTCAACTCCGCTTCGCCGCGCTGCTTGAGTATGCCCTGCTGCCGATATACGGAAGCTTCTCCGGCCGGCGCGACAATCGTTTTCTTCTTGGTGATGCCGGAATTCTTGCTGGCCGATTGCTTCTTGGTCGCGCTCGACTTCGCCATATCAGTGCGCCTTCCCGCCGTATAGTTTCACTGCAGTGTCATGCAAGTAGCCATGTGCCAACTGGAGAGCCTGCGCCTCATTGACTTCGCCTTCCGAAATCATTTCGGCCAGTGCCGCGGCCAATCCTTCGCGAGCGGACTGCACTCCCAGCCAGTAGCTCTCCTCAGCCCCAAGGACTTCATTGTAGGGGAAACAGTCCGTACCGAATGTAGCTTTGTCTGGAAAAGTTTCCAGCCACTGCTTAAGAGATGTTTTGAACGCCGACGGGTACATGACAATTTCCATGAACGACGAATCCATATACACGTTCTTCATCGCCGCAAGCCAGATCGCCTCTCGCTCCAGCGGATATCCTCCGTGGATCATCACCCAGGTCGTACTCGCGTAGCGCGGGTCCCGCAGGACGCTTTCAAGGTTCATGATGTTGCTTTGCGAGATGTTGAAATAATCGCCAATCCCTACCGCCGTATGAATGTGCACAGGCAAGTGCAGGCGTCCGCCCTCTTTCGCCAAGTACCGGAAAATGAAATCCTGGAACGTAAGGTACTCGTCCCAGGTGGGAACACCGCTCGAGCGATACTTGTTGTAAATCGTGCTGGCCTGCTGCTGCGTGGGATCGCTGATCTTAGTAGGGCGAAAATAGGCGATTTCGAACTTCATCGCGATTCCGCCTTTCTTCTGGTTGTCCTCCAGAGTCCGGGTGATAAACGCCAAGTAACCGGACAAATCGTCGGGCAACTGGGAAACCTCTTCCTGTTTCATCCAGCGATGCAGCATCTTCTCTTGAAGCGGGATGTAGACTTCCTCGTCGGAATTGCGATGTGTCACCTGCGAGTTGTCGAATGGGTAGAGGAAGGAATCTACGAAGAACACCCAAACGAACCTGTTCTTGTCGAGATAGTCGGCCATCATGGCGCGGTTCGCGACCGACTGCTCGATATTCAACTTGTCGAGAATCATGTTGAAGTACGCGGCGCCGGGATACTGCTTCTTCAACTCGGCCTTTTTCTGCACAAGCCACTTCGCATGATCACCCGAAAAGTCAGAATACGGGAAACCGAACAGTGCCTTGGCGGCCGCCACGAGTTCGGGATTGGTGTCGCGCTCACGCAATGCAGCGCTGCCCGGAGGCGCCGCCATGGCATCGACATCCGGATCGTCGGAAAAGCCGGGGTGAGCATGATGGTCAAAGATAGGAATCTTCTCGATCTCCGGCAGGAGCCGCTGGTAAATCTCCTGAACATCCGGACCGGGCAGCGGGCGCGCCTGCCCGAAGACTGTGCCGCTCAGCAGGGTGATAACGCATGCACCGAGCACTGCACGAAATCCACTGGTGTTCATCAAAGTTCTCCTGGGTTCGGGTACTGCTCGCCTAAGTACACAGAAATAGCAGAGGCCGGTGGTCAACGAACAACCGGTTTAGCGGGTCGCCGCAGCACCCTGCCAAGCAGTCGAGACTTTCTGGATTCGTTCAACCGCTTCCTTAAGAGTTGCAGTCGATGAAGCGAATGAAAAACGCACGAAATCTTTGCCCGTCGAGCCAAACGCCTCCCCGGCAATGGCGGCTACACCCGCCTCTTCCAGCATGATGCGGCAGATTTCCTCGGCCGACATGCCGGTATCCGAGATGTTTACCCAGGCATAAAATGCGCCCTCGGGGGGAATGCACCGGAAGCCTGCAATCCCATTGAGATCATGGATGAATTGATCCCGTCTTTTCAAGAATTCTGCCACCATGCGCGGTGTCGCTTCTTCGCGATCGCGCAAAGCTTCAATCGCAGCGTATTGCGTGAATTCTGCCACGCAGGTGAAGCTGTTCACCGCGATCATGTTCAGTGCTTCCACCATCTCAGGGGGCGCCACGTTGTAGCCCAAACGCCACCCTGTCATGGCGAAGCTCTTCGAGAAGCCATCCACAAGAACTGTCCGTTCTGCCATCCCCGCATAACGCAACATCGAGAGGAATTCAGAGCCGTAAATGATTCTTCCGTAGATCTCGTCCGAAAGAACCCACAGGTCATGTTTCACGGCGAGTTCGGCGATTTGGCGCTGGACCGCGTCGGTATATACCGTACCAGTGGGATTTCCCGGCGAGTTCGTGATGATGGCTTTGCTGCGTTTGGTGATCTTAGAGGCGATCTCGTCGGGATCGGGCTGAAGGCGATTACGCTCCGCCAGATCGAAGGCAACTGGCACTCCGCCCAGACCTGCGGTAATCGAGGCATACCCGGGAAAACCCGGGTCTGGATATAACACCTCATCACCGGGCTCAATGAGCGCCATCAACGCCATGAACAATGCGATTTTGCATCCCGGAGCGATTGCAATGTGATCCGGCGAGACATGAATTTCACGAGTACGATGGAGGTACTGAGCGATCTCCTGTCTGAGCGCCGGCAGACCCTGTACCGGGCAGTAGCGATCCTTGCCCGCTTCCAGAGACTGTTTCAGGGCATTCACTACCGTGGCCGACGGATGGAAATCTGGCTCGCCCAGTTCCAGGTGAATAATCGATTTGCCCGTCTGCTCGAGTTCTTTCGATCGCGCGTAAACAGACAGAGCACCTTCCCCGGTCATAACGGATATCCGCGATGCTATCGGTTTCATGAGGCTCTTATTTTATCGCGGAGGCCGGAATCGGGGTGATGGGGATGCGCAGAGCATCGACAAATCGCGGAAAGAATTCGAAGGCAGCTGCGGCGGCCGTCAATTCGATCAGTTGCAGATCATTGTAGACAGCCTTCAGTTCGGCAAAGATGCGGTCGTCGACGGCAACACCCGATCGGTGTACACGTTCAGCAAAACGAAACCCGAGCTTCTCGGCATCACTGAAAGGGCCGGACTCGAAGTCCGCCTTGGCCGCCTCGATCTGCGCATTGGTTGCTCCCTTTTGCTTGGCCGAAAGCGAATGAGCGCTGACCGCATATTCACTCTGGTTGAGAACCGACATGCGCGTTGCAATCAATTCCTTGAACCAACCAGGCAGGGCGCCATCGCCGACGATAGGTTTCAGGAATGCGGCAAATCCCAGCGCCATTGCGGGAATCTGCGCCACGGTTTTGAACATATTCGGTACAACCCCCCTCTGCTTGAGAAGGACGTCGTAGATCGCCGCGATTTCTGGAGCGACCGCATCCCGCTCCAGCATCGGGACGCGGCCCTTGTTGTCGCTCACACCGGCGTTAGAAGGCATAACGCAGTGATAGCTGTATCAGGCGGGGATTGCCCACCGTCGAGGTGATCTGCGCGAAATTCGGATTGTTGATGTCCTGCTGCGCGATTGCAGGACTGGCGAAGTTCGCATGATTCCAGATATTGAAGAAATCCGCCGCTAATCGGAACTGCTGCCGTTCGGTGATATTGAAATTCTTGATCAGCGAGAAGTCCCAGTTCTGCTGTCGAGGACCGCGATATAAGTTGCGCCGCAAGTCACCGAAGGCCGTTGTGCACGCCGCACCGCTCGGATCACTCGCGCAACCAGCCGGATCCGCCAGTGGAGCATTCACGAAAGCCGTAGGATTCAGGTACTGATCCAACCTGTGATGGATGTCGCCCGAGGTATTGGCCGAAGCGATGGTTTTCCCAGGAGCCAACGTCGCTCCCAGCGTTTCGAATGCTAAACCATTGGCGATGTAGGCAGAGCCGGCAGTCGCGTCAAGCACGGAAAATGGCGTTCCCGATTGAAGGGTAGTGATGCCACTGATCGACCAGTTGCCTAGTGCGTGGTGCACGAACCCGTTCGCTTTCGCAAAGAACGGCAGATCGTAACGGTAGCTCACCGTGAAGCGGTGCGGTCGATCGAAATCGGACAACCCGTAGGAATTACGAATGTCGCTCTCATCGTTGAAAGCAGTATTGAAGGCCGTGTTACCAGTCGAGGTCGCATCCAGTGCCTTCGAAAACGTATAGGCTGCCTGGAAGTATCCTGCACCCCAACGACGAGAGAGTGTGGTCTGCAATGAGTTGTAGTGAGAGTAGGCGTCGTTCGCGAAGATCTGCATACCGCCATATCCGTTCACGCCTTGCTGGTTCGACCGAGCGACCGCATTGGCAGTGGTGCTCTCGGTAATCGAATAAGGAACTCCATTTGCCCCTACGCCATTAATCGGATTGGCGGCGGTGGCGAGGCGTGCCTGCACATTGGTTCGGGTCTCGCGAAGGTGGATGGTGTGGTTGCCTACATAGCCAACTTCTATAATCCAGTTTCTCCCCAGATCACGCTGCAGCGTCAGGTTCCAAGCCTGGGTTGCCGGGACAACGTAATGCCGAGGCACGGCAAGTACAAATAGGAACTGGGCTGGCAATGATCCAGGGCTGCCGTTGGCACAGGTGTAATTCGGGAACTGCGTCGTGTCGCCTCCCGGGAACGAATCCAGCACACCCGCGCAGGGCACGAAACCTGAGTCAATGGTTCCGGCGGTTGGCAAGGCGTTGAGGTTCGGACTCGGACAACCGGGCTGCGGAGTCGCCGAGAAGAAACTACCCAAGCATCCTGCCGAACCAGGCAATCCCGCGATGGGCAGATACGGCGCCTGGAACGACAACTGATCGACACTTCCAACGTCCTCGCGCACGTAGTACATACCAAAGCCGCCGCGAAGACTGGTCTTGTGGTCATTAAACAAGTCCCATGCGAAGCCTACCCGCGGACCGATTGTAGTGCTGTAGTTGTTCCGCATGGTGCTGTCGTTACCCTTGCCAGTCAGGCCATTGACACCCAAGTGATTGGCGCATCCGCCATACACCATCGGGTATTGCCCAGAGTTGGCAGCGCCAAGATCGAAGTTGCCGATGTGGCAAAGCTTGTCATAGAAAGCTCCGAACATCTCTGTGCGGAAGCCAAGGTTCAACGTAAGGTTCTGGCGTGCTTTCCAATCATCCTGCACGAACAATCCGTAGTTATTGCTGCGGTATTCGTGATTCGAAATGCCCGAACCGCCAAAGCTGGCTTGTGCCGTTCCGGTCAGGAAGTTCTGAAAATCGCTGCTGCCGTCCGGAGTGGGAACGAAGAACAACTGTCCGTTGAATACCTGCGGGAACACCTTGTTGAGGTTCACGCGAGTGAACTCCCCGCCAAAACGCCAGGTGTGATTTCCGCGCACCCAACTCAAAGTATCCACGACGTTGTAGTTATTCTGATTCTGAGTCTGATTCGCAAATGGAGTCGGTCCCAGCTGGAAACTAGCCAGCGTGAATTTGTAAATGTCTTCGGTGACATTGTTAGTGGGACGATCGATTCCAAGTATGGCAGCCGTAAGCGGGCCTGAGCTGCCGCCATTGAGCGTTCCTACAGGCGCGATGTTGTCCAGGCTGTTGTTGATCCGGTTATAGCCAAACCGGAAATCGTTTACCAAGGCATTGGAAAGCAGGTGGGTTTCGTTGATCGTCAGCAGGCGATTATGAACGGGCAGATCAAGCGGGAAGTTCAGGTCGCCTTGGCTGATACTCGTCGACAGGGTACCGCCTAACGAAGCTTGCAATCCGCCAGCGCCGAATGGCAGCAGCTGCTCAGAATCGGAGAAGAAGAAGCGGGCCGAAATCTTGTCTTTTCCCCCATGGAACTCTTTGTCCCAATTGGTGGTGAACTGATCATCGGTAAATTTCCCCGGCTTGCTGATCACGAACGGGGCCGTCTGACCCGGAGTGCCGGAAATCGAGGGAATTAGAAAACCGCCTGGCGAATTGCCAAACTGACTGCTTTGAAAGTTCAGCAGGTTGTGTACAACCGGGTCAATGCTGGTTACCCCGAACGCAGCCTCAATGGCGGCATCAGAGCGATCGGTCGGCAACACTGGGAGTGTCGTGCTAATCAGGGTGCCCGGCGATAGGCCGCTACGCTGCCGTGTCCCCTGGTAGTTCACAAAGAAAAAGCCCAGCTTGGCGCCGGGCCCAATCGGGCCACCTAAACTGCCGCCGAAGATATTCTGTTTGACCGACGGGCGTTTCAAACCACTTCGGTTCAGGAAGTAATCGTTCGCGTTGAGGACATCGTTCCGCAAGAACTCATACACGTCCCCGTGAACTTGCCTGGTTCCCGACTTCAAAACGGCGTTTACGTTACCTCCGCTATTCCGCCCCTGGCTGGCGTCATACAACGAGGTCTGAGTCTTGAATTCCTGGACGACGTCGGGATTCGGGAGAGGGATATTGGTCGCCTGCGCAACGTTGTAGTCAGTAGCGCTGATGCCTTCGATCAGATAGTTGTTGTTGTCCTCGCGCTGTCCGTTGACGATGATTCGGACGTTCCCGCGCCCCAGTTGTGTCGAGTTATTCAGATCGCTCTGGGCTCCCGTCGACAATGTGAGCAACTGCTCGAAATTTTGCGTTGCGAGTGGCAGTTCGCGGATCGTCTGCGATTCGATGGCCTGGCCCGTGGCTGCAGTAGTCGTCTCAACCTGCTGCACCTCGGCCTGAACCTCGACCTTCTCCATCACTTGCAACGGGGCGAGCTTCGCGCTCATACGCGTAGTTTCCGTCACGCGCACCGCGATGCCCTGAAACTTTGCCACGCTAAAACCTGTGCTCTCTACTTGGACCGTGTACGTGCCCACCGGAAGTAGCGGAGCGGTAAATGACCCGTTCGCGTCGGTCTTGAGGGTTCGCGCTACCACGCCAGTGTCCTGGTTCAGGATGCGAACGTCTGCATTCGCCACGTACGCTCCAGTAGGATCCTGCACTGTGCCGGTAATTGCGCCTGTGGCTCCACCCTGACCCCAAAGCTGCAGAGTAGACAAAACGATCAATAACAACGAAGCTAATAGGCTTCTTCTCGGCCCTGACATGCGCCCTCCCTGCTTGCCGCCCCGGTGCGGCCCCCGTCTAAAACGCAAATTTCTGAATCCGCGGATTGGAAATTCACCCACGGCCAGGGCTCAAACCGTTGAATCGGCACGGCAAACTGAACCACGAACCCGCCGACTCCACAGCGCTACCCCAGCTTGGGAGAAACACGTTTTCTCAAGAAATCCTGAAGGAATAGAACTCTGCTGAATGGGCGATAGCTTACTCGAAAAATGCAAGGCTGACAAGGTGAGAACGCCTTCGGCGTGCTTAGCTCGTTATCAGGGGTTTACCTTCAGTTACTAGAGACCTTTGTAAGCTCCCCCATCAACAAGAATGTTCTGCCCTGTGACAAAGGACGCTCTTTCCGAAGCCAGCCAGACGATTGTGTCCGCTACCTCCCGCGGTTCCCCAACTCGTTTTACTGCGGCTTCCGCGGCCCATGCCTCGAAGATCTCTTTCTCGGCTTTGCCAGAAGCCGTGGACCTTGCCTTTGCCAACTGCTTCAGACGGTCAGTCGCAGTAAAGCCCGGCCCCACATTGTTTACCAAAATCCCGTCTTTGCCGAATTCGTTCGCGAGGCTCTTCACCAGGCCGATTACCGCCGTCCGTACGGCATTCGACAAAATCAAATCAGGCACGGGCTGCTTCGTCGTGATCGAAGTAATCGTCACAATGCGCCCCCATCGCCGTTTCTGCATGTAAGGGATGACCTCGCGAGCAAAATGGATGGTGCTCAGGAGATTCGCTTCGACCGCTTTCTCCCAATCCTCCTGCGTAGTGGCGAGGAAACCCTTTGCCGGCGGTCCACCCGCATTCGTCACGCAGATATCAGCGGATCCAAATTTATTTGCCACCGTCTCCACAAACCGACGCACCGCTTGGTGGTCGGTAACGTCGAAGGCTTCGGTGTAAACATCCACGTGATGTTCTGTTCTGATCTTCTCGGCCGCCTCGCGCAGTGTGTCGGCATTTCGAGCGCACATTGCAACTCGACATCCTTCCGCGGCAAAAGCCTCCGCTGTCGCCTTCCCTATCCCCTGGCTCGAGGCCGCCACAATCGCAACTCGGTTCTTCAGTCCCAGATCCATAGCCGACGGATTATAAATGGCAGCCCTTACCATTCGGGAAACGCGGCTTATGAGTTGGCCGGCGCCGAATGGATGCGCGGCCTCGTCACGCTTGCCGCGCCCTCATCTGAACCGATACTCTAAGAAGACCAATCTCTGTTCCCGAGGGCCCATGGCATCGACACCCCGCTACATCTGGATGGACAACGATCTCAAGAACTTCTCCGAAGGTGCGATTCCCTTCATCAATGCCGGACTGCATTACGGAATAAGCGTTTTCGAAGGTATACGTTGCTACGCGACCCCGCGCGGGCCAGCCATCTTCCGTCTCGAAGAACACGTCGATCGTCTGATCGACTCGGCGCACATAGTCGGCTTTCGTGATCTGCCATTTACTCGTGACCAGATCGTCGACGCGATACACCAGACTGTAGCCGCGAATGGGTTTCCGGCCTGCTACGTCCGGCCTCTCATTTTCCTGGATGGCGGCATGAACATGGTGATCGACACCGGCAAGCCGCGCCTTGTTGTCGCCGTTTGGGAATGGACTACTTTTTTCACGGCCGACGCGAAGGAGCTCGGGGTTCGCGCCAACGTCTCTTCCCTGACCCGTCTTCACCCTAATGTTTCCATGACCAAGGCGAAGATCTCCGGAAACTATGTGGGATCGGTCATGGCCAAAACCGAATCAGTTCGCCTGGGCTTCGATGAGGCCATCATGCTCGACCCGTCCGGCTACGTCGCCGAGTGCACTGGCGAGAACTTGTTCGTGGCGCGTAAAGGAATCATCTACACCGTACCGAGGAGTTCGATCCTGGAGGGCATCACACGCGAGAGCCTGCTGACGCTTGCCCGCGAACTGGGCTACACCGTCGTGGAGGAACCGATCTCTCGCGATCAGCTCTACATCTCTGATGAAGTATTCGTTTGCGGAACCGCCGCCGAGGTGATCGCTATTCGCGAAATTGACTACCGCACGATCGGCGACGGCAAAGCAGGTCCAGTCGCACGCGCTCTGCAAAAGTCTTTCGACAAAGTCACGACCGGCGCCCACCCGCGCTCGGAACAATGGTTATCGTACGTGCCGGCTTTCGCGGCTAGCGTAAAGGCATAACGGAGATTCACAATGAAATCGCATGAGCATCGTCCTGAAACCGAAGCAGTTCGTGGCGCAGCCGACCTGAGTAAGAAGAACGGGCCGCTGTCGACGCCTATCTACCAAACGTCGACTTTCGAGGTTACTGATTCCGAACAACAGGTACGCGCGACCCATACCGACATGTTCTACACACGGTACGGGAATCCGACGCACACAGTTGTAGAGGATGCGCTTGCGAAACTCGAGGGCGCCGACGCTGCTCTGCTATTCGCCTCCGGCATGACCGCCATTACAACCTCCATCCTTTCGATCGTAAAAGCCGGCGATCATATTGTTTCGCAGCGCGACATCTACGGTGGTGTTACGAAGTTTTTCACGCAGTGGCTGCCTAAGCTCGGAATTGAGACCACGTTGGTCGACAGCACGGATTATGTGCAGCATGAGCGCGCCATCCGGCCGAATACCAAGATTCTTTATTTGGAATCGCCAACCAATCCAACCTTGCGGGTCATCGATTTAAAAAAGGTGTCCGCCATCGCGAAGCAGCACAACCTAATTTCGATGATCGACAGCACTTTCGCTACGCCGATCAACCAGCGGCCCACCGAATTCGGTATTGACCTCGTGCTGCATTCTGGAACCAAATACTTTGCGGGGCACTCCGATTTGATCTGTGGCGTCGCAATTGGGCGACAGGATTTGATCGACAGAATCCATGAGACCCGCACGACGCTAGGCGGGAACATGGACCCGCATGCGGCCTGGCTGCTATTGCGAGGCATGAAAACGCTGGCCGTTCGGGTGCAGCGGCAGAACGAGAGCGCGTTGCGAATAGCGCAATATCTGGCCAAACACCCGCAAGTCCGTAGCGTGAACTATCCCTTCTTACAGACTAGCCCCCAATATGGGTTGGCAACTCAGCAGATGACCGGCGGCGGCGGTGTACTCAGCTTCGAACTCGACGGCACAGCCGAGGAGACGCTTAGGTTCACAGAGGCTCTCCGGTTATTCACCCTCGCCCCAAGTTTAGGCGGAGTGGATTCGCTTGTGACCGTATCCGTGCTCACCTCACATGCGATGATCTCAGCCGAAGAACGCAGGCAGATGGGCGTAACCGAGCAACTGATCCGGCTGTCGGTTGGTATTGAAAACGTCGATGATCTGATCGCTGACTTAGAGCAAGGTTTCGCAGCAGTGGGCTCTAAGCATCAGCACGCCGAAGTCGCCCACCGGTAGAACGGCTTCTTCTCTTGCACCCTAAGCGAAAGCCCTGCATACGCTGAGAGCCGATTCGCCAAATCCTGACAGCTTCAGAGCAAAAAAGAATCCCGGCCTCCAGGAGAGGACCGGGATTCTGTATCTAAGCCCGTTCCACCACAGGCTTAGAAGATGAACTTCGCTCCGAGTTGCAGAATGCGCGGATTGTGTGCCGTAAGTACCTGAAGGAAGTTGCTTCCGGCCAGATCAGCTGTGCCAGATGTCAAATTCCCGCTATTCCACGCCGCCGAGCCACCATCGCCCCCAACGTACCCAAACTGGGTGTGATTGAAGACATTGAAGGCTTCTGCCCGGAACTCAAACCCAACGCTCTCCGTGATGGGGAAGCGCTTGAAGAGCGCCATATCAAAGTTCGTCCGATTTGGATTTACCAGCGAGTTTCGCCCGGAGTTTCCGAACGTCAAACCCACCGGAGGCGCGAACGCAGCGGGATTGTAGAGTTGCAACAGTCCCGGAACACTAGGAACGTTGGAGTTCGGGTCGCTTACTCTATTCGCATACGCTGTTGTGGAACCAGAACTGATTCCGTTCGCCACTCCAGCGTTGTCGCCAGAAAACGTGGCCGAGAAAGGCGTACCGGTGCTGAACGTCATAATTCCGGAATACTGCCAGCCGCCCAGAACTTTGTTAGTGAGCCCGGGACGCTTGAAGAACGGCAGATCCCAAACGTAGCTCGCATTTAAAATATGCCGCTGATCGAAGTTCGAACTCGCTCGGTTAGCCGCCGGATCATAGGCGTTCACCAGATTGAGGTCGCCTCGCGATGAGGAGTCGTCGATGGAGTGGCTGTACGTGTAGGCCACTTGCAACTGGAGTCCACCCATCTGTCGCCGCCCCGAGAATTGAAATGCGTGGTAGATCGAGGAGGCACGATCTTCGAGACGGTTGATGCTGGAGTACCCCGTGAAGCGACGGAACGCATCAGCCAAGGTACCGCATGCATTTGCGATCCCGAAGTTAACCGCGGGGCTCCACACGCCGCCGGGAGTGTAAGGAACTGCCGCGCCACTGGGAGTAGTACCGCCAACTGGTACTCCAAAAGAGTCCAGTGTGCCGCAACTGCTGCCGTCGATCAGTTCTCCACCCGGAAGGAATGGATTCAGACTTGCCGGAACAGGTAGCAATTGATTGAAGTCCAGCGTACGGGTCAGATGCGTGCCTTTGCTGCCCACATAGGAAGCGGTAATAACCGTCCTACTCACAATCTCGCGCTGGACATCGAGGTGCCACTGCTGCACATAAGGCCAGATTGCCTTTGTTGGAATCGAAGTGACACCGAGCGGAAATACGGGTTGTACGCCGGCGCCGCCTGCACCGATGGCTGAATACCCAGGAATGTTGGTCTGTTGCTCCGTAGTTGCTAATGGCGGCGAGTTCTCCAAAGACTCGGTGTTGCCCTCGTTTCCATTTGTGTGTTCAAAGAACACGCCATAGCCGCCGCGGATCGCAGTTTTCCCCGTACCGGTCGGATCCCACGCAAATCCCAGTCGCGGCGCTGGATTAAATATATGTCCGGTCATACAACCGACGGGCACTCCAGGAGTGACGCCGCACTGCACGATGCCATTAGGCAAGTTGGTCAACGAGATGGGCTGTGTAGGATCGGTTCCCAACCCGAACACTTGGCCGAAGGTAAGAGAAGTTGGATCGGCATCGACAGTCGTCTGCCCCGGCTTATAGTGGGCGGGATCAAAGTTGAAAGCTTGGTG
>JBPYEW010000196.1:0-5951 GCA_051984555.1 Terriglobales bacterium
TTCCTGATCGGCGACTTCACTGGAATGATCGGCGATCCCACAGGCCGCTCCGTCACTCGTCCGCCGCTCACTCCCGAAGAACTGAAGCGAAATGCCGAGACCTACACCGAGCAGGTGTACAAAATCCTTTCGCGAGACAGGACGGAGTTGCGATTTAACAACGAATGGTTCGGAAAAATGGGCGCGGCCGATTGGATTCGCCTCGCCGCCAAGACGACGGTCTCGCAAATGCTGGAGCGTGAGGAATTTCATAAGCGATTTCACGAAGAGAAACCAATTGCGCTGCACGAGCTTTTGTACCCGTTGGTCCAGGGGTACGACTCGGTGGCTTTGAAGGCTGACGTCGAGCTCGGCGGCACCGACCAGAAATTCAATTTGCAGATGGGACGCGAACTGCAACGCGGCTATGGGCAGGAATCGCAAGTGGTTCTGACCATGCCCATTCTCGAAGGCCTCGACGGCGTGCAGAAAATGTCGAAGTCTTACGGAAACGCCATCGGAATCAAGGAACCGCCGCTTGAAATGTACGGCAAGCTGATGTCGATTTCCGACGAGATGATGTGGCGCTATTGGGAACTTCTGACCGATGTCTCGATTTCGGACATCGAGAAGATGCGGACAGACATTACCGGCGGTACAGCGCACCCGATGCAGATTAAGAAGGATCTCGCACGACGAATCGTCGCCGACTTCCATTCTTCCGGCGCTGCTCAGCAGGCAGAAAGCGATTGGGCAGCGCAGTTCCAGAAAAACGAAACGCCCGAGAACATCGAACACGTCACAGTCCCCTTCGCCGATGTCGCCGCCGTCACCTCCGATGGCATGAAGATCAAAATGGACAAACTGTTGGCCCGATGCGGCCTAGCCGAATCAGTGAGCGATGGGTCTCGCAAGATCAAGCAGAAATCCGTGCGCGTGGACGGCGAAGTAACCACAGATTTGGTGCGCACGGTAAAGCTTCCAGCAGAATTCACGTTGCGAGTCGGACGCACCATGCGGCGGGTATCAATCGCGTAATCTGCGATATTCGCACCTGTACGCAACCTGAACTGGCAATGAGTTATCGGTGTGCGTGCGGACTCTGGGCAGGGTTTCGCTTTCCGCTTCCGGTAGGTTTCCCCTTCTCGACCTTCACTTCGAACTGCACAGGCAGTTGTTTCGGCGGGTAGCACTGGGCGTTGTCGCAGGCCTGGTATTTGAGTTGCCCTCGAACCATGTACTTAGCCGGTAACACCGTATGCAAGGGTCTCACGACAACGGCAACGTCAAATTCTCCGCTGTACACGCTCAGCTTCTCATCTGGCGAAAACGGGAATGCCATGTCGCGGCCGAGCGGATACGTGATCTTTCCAATTACGATGTCGGTCGGCGCGTCTAGTTTTAAAGTGGTAGGAATTAGAAATTCCGATTTCGGAGTGTTGGAATTTATGTGGTATCCGGGTGTAATACGGAACCGAAGATCGACCTCACCGGGCTCTCCTCGGCGGATAGACGACATCGGCGTTGCCACAGAAGTTACCGACGGCGTTCGTGGTGCGTTCAGAATCTGCGAAAATGCCGCACTTGCGATCAGGATGATCGCCCAGCCGAGATTTCGGTAAACAGCCATTTTGGGATTTTAAAGCCGACTTCGCTTGGGCCGGCATGTTACTAGCGCCCCTGCTCAGTTGGCGGTCGGTTCAGCCGCCTGATTGGCCCTTCGTGTTACGGGTTTACCTTCCGCCAGCCGCCCGCCTCCCAGTGCCTGCTTGATCTCGTCCTCGATTTCGCTGCGGCTTTTCAATCCGAAAATGTGATCGGTAATCTTCCCGCTTCGATCGATAAAGAAGGTGGATGGCAAGAACTGCACCCCGCCGTAGGCGTCTCCCACCGACTCCTTCCCCAGCAGGATGGGATAGTCAACACCCATTTGTTTTACGAACTTCGCGATATCTTCCTTGCTGGCATCGTCCATAGCAATACCGACGACCTGCAATCCTTGCGGTCCGTACTGCCTTTGGAGATCTTCAAACCATGGCATTTCGATCTTGCAAGGCTGACACCACGTAGCCCAGAAATTCAGTAAAACAGCTTTCCCGTGGTAATCGGAAAGACGAATCGTATTGCCTTGCAAAGATTCCAATGAGAACTCAGGGGCGTCTTTTCCCTTGATATCACTCTGGGCAGGTCTACTCTTCACCAGACCCGCGCGATTGGCTAAGTAAGGAGCGGAAACCAGCATCACGGCGACCACGATCACTACTACGATCCACACCCATGTATTACGATTCACCACAATCTCCTCACAACGCAAACCGGTTGAGAAATGACAAGTAGTTCGAAATGATTGTGAACCGGCCAAATACCAGCAATCCACCGAGCGCTATGAGCAACACTCCACTCGCAACCTCTACCGCATGCATATGCGCCCGGAATCGACTGTAGAACTTCAGGAACCGTTCTATCCCAAGTGAAGTCAGTAGAAACGGTACCGCGAGCCCAAGAGAATATACCGCAAGAAGAATAATGCCCTTTATCACTGAGTCCTGCTCGGCAGCAAAACCGAGAATGACCGCGAGAATCGGCCCAACGCACGGCGTCCATCCGAACGCAAACGCGAAACCGATGACGAACGCTCCAATCGGCGTACTCCCGCCCTTAACGTTGTGGAGTCGCTTGTCGGCATAGAGAGCTTTTATCTTGAAGATCCCCGTTAAATGCAAGCCGAACAAAATAATGACGACGCCCGCGATGATCGACAGCTTTGATTTGTA
The DNA here is from genome assembly GCA_051984555.1 of Terriglobales bacterium. Taxonomy (GTDB): domain Bacteria; phylum Acidobacteriota; class Terriglobia; order Terriglobales; family Acidobacteriaceae; genus Gp1-AA122. The sequence goes on from JBPYEW010000196.1 coordinate 2,754, forward strand.
CATCGCAAGCAACTGTCCGACCCCTGTCGACAAAGCTCCTAACGTTACGAACACAACGCTGAAGCCCAAGATGAAAGTCAGGGAATTTATCATCACCCGCCGCAGAAGCTGCGACTCTTGTGACTTGAGTTCCTCAACCCCAACTCCGGAGATCAGGGACACATAGCCCGGAACCAGCGGTAATACACATGGCGACAGGAATGAAACCAATCCCGCCAGGAAAGCCGCAATAGGTAATGGCAGACTCGACATTTTCGTTAATTGTACCCGCATCGAGGACTGGCACCGATTGTGCCGAAGGTGCCGATCAGCACACTGGTCTCTAGGCCGGACCTCATTAAAGGATGCATTTCCGGGAGGAATGTTACAGCTTATTACTCGTCGGTCGTGGTGGACTTTGGTCGAGGCGATCGGTGCTTCCGGCCCGGCGAGACCTCGGGTGCGTTCTTCGGCGGAGGTGAAACAGGTGTTACGCTCACCGGCGACTCGGTGAAAACCTTCTTGACAAAGCCCGCCGGCAAATTGGCCGTTAAAACCGCCCGGTCGCTTTTCTGCTCGACTTTCAAGCTGTCAAAGAATTCCTTTACGTCCTTATCAGTTCCTTGGGTCGATGCACTGCTCTCCGCTGTGTGAAAAATGCTGAGAAACGTGCTTACCTGGTCCGTGACCCGCTTGGCATCGTCTTCTGATTCAGTAAACGCCTCCGCCCGCAGATGTAGCGCGGTTAAGTACCGGGCCGAGGCCACAACTACCGCCTTGTTCGGGAACAACAGCGACCAGATTCCCTGCGAGAGCGGCAATCGTTGATCGGTCGGATTCACCTTCACAATTGCCCACGTCAGGCTCGCAAGCGGCACATGCTTGTAATACTGCCGCAGAAACGCCGGCCCACCGAACGGGGACGCCAACTTCCGGGAGCGCTCGATGATCCCTCGGATGACCATGGGATCGTCATGGTTCGACGCCGCCACCGTATCCACACCCAGAATAGCGACCCGCAATGTGCGGCCCTCCAACGGGATGTTGAAGATGTCTACCGAACGGTAGGTATCCACGGAACGAGCCGTTCTTCTCAGATAGGCATTCAGCTTTTCTGTATGAATCGAACCCTCTATGACATCCGAGAACCTCAACTCACCTGAACCCGGCGTGCCCGTCTCTCCGGGTGGATAATGCACCGCAAATGCCGCTCGGTCCAGGTCGCGCTCGAATTGAAATCCCGTCTCCTGGATGAAACGTTCGTACTCGGGATCGTGAGAGACCGGGGGCAGTTGGTTCACCACGTTCACGCGACGAATCCACGACAAGTTGATGTAGAAGAATGCGTCCGCATTCGGTAATAACCGGACAGGTTCAGGCGGGGCATGTTTTCGCAGTTCGACGACAATCACGACTGCCGCTATGACTGCGACTAGCCCAATGATCAGAGGGAGGCGGCGTCGAATGCGCATGAAGTGCGTTGGCTGCAATGTTCTGCGGCCACAAATTTTGAGGGCCCTTCCCGATTTTCGGGAACGCACATCATAGCATCGCCTGGAGGGTAAGACCGTGTCGGAATAAGGACGGTTCGACCGGCCTAGTCCCGGTATCTCCACCCATCAGGCTCGGTGCGGGGTCGCAATCCGGGACGACCGATTTTCCGTATCCTGTTCCAAACTAAGGTCTACTTTGCTTGCACGTAGGGTGCCGCTGTGGTACCTTTTATAGTTGTCCCGGACATCAGGAAGGGATTAGGTGGGCTGTTCGCGCCCGAAGGGCCGAAGAGTCTGACTTTGCTGGCGTAGCTCAGCTGGTAGAGCATCTGATTTGTAATCAGAGGGTCAGGGGTTCAAATCCCTTCGCCAGCTCCAGGATAGTTTCCGGAAAAACGCAAGGCAAGCACAACAGGTTGGCGGCGGCACTGCAGGATCACCAAGTAACGCACTCCATAAGGAATTTTCCGAAGTGAAGTGAGCCGGGTGCGGAAGTATGTTCGCACCGTCCTGATTTCTTTTCGTCGCGCAAGCAATCGCCTAGTGCCGTTATGCCCCTGCGGTCCGGAACAGTTAATTGGGAAAGCTGGAACTTCCGGCGTCTGCACAGGTGGCCGAGTGGTTAATGGCAGCAGACTGTAAATCTGCCGCTCCTTGCGAGCTACGGAGGTTCGAATCCTCCCCTGTGCACCAGATTGCGGCTGTGCGTGTTGAGCACATGCCGAGTCCTGAGCGCAAGCGAGGGATCTGCTTTTGAACCGTTTGTCCATCGCGTTCGCTGTCTACATCCTGCTGGGCGTTCTGGCTTGGACCACCCTCACGGATGAGAAGGTTCGGCTGGTGACTTTTGCGATCTTGGCCCTGTTCGCCGTCAAGACGCTATTACACCGCAACGATGCGAAGCACTCGGACGACGAATCAGAGGCTGGGCGGTAGGCTTTGGCCCAAGGGAAAACGGCTGAAGCCCAGAGCCAGGCGTCTGAAGCCTGATTTTCAGGCCGATGTAGCTCAGTTGGTAGAGCACTCCCTTGGTAAGGGAGAGGTCACCAGTTCAATCCTGGTCATCGGCTCCAGAGTTTGGAAGTAGCTGACGGCTGAGAGCTGACAGCTGAATTACGCGGGAGTAACTCAGTGGTAGAGTCACAGCCTTCCAAGCTGTTGGTCGCGGGTTCGATTCCCGTCTCCCGCTCCAGATTTTGATTGAGGGTGCTTATTCCGGTGGCTTTCGAGCAAGCTGGTATCAAAGTTGATAGCGAGATCGAAGTGACGCAGCTCAAGGAAAGCCTGCTTCGCATTTTTTCTGATAGCAAGGTCGAAGAGTTCCTGCTTCAGTTGCAGAAAAAGGGCATCCGGATCCGCGATTTCGAATTGGTTCTGGCGAGCGGAGCGATCGAAAAAGTGGACGATCGCCTGACCGGCGCGAGGAAGCTGTATGAAACGTTATCCGCGGGCGACCGGGGTACGGTTCGCGAGTTTTATCTGCTGAAGCTGGAAGAAGTCGACCCGGCGCTGCGGACGAAATATCAAAAGTTGTACCGATATTACTGAGGTGGAGCTACGGGCGTTTCGCCCGTAAGAACTAGCGAGGCTCGCAATCCTATGGCGAAAGAGAAGTTTGAACGCACCAAGCCGCACGTGAACGTAGGGACGATTGGTCACATTGATCATGGCAAGACGACGTTGACGGCGGCGATAACCAAGGTATTGTCCAAGCACAACCCGAAGA
>JBPYEW010000197.1:0-3808 GCA_051984555.1 Terriglobales bacterium
TTCGTCGGTTCGCAGGTAGCGCTCGTAGTCCGAAGCGCCTTTTCCGGGAAGGATGGGTTTTCGCAGATCTTCAGCGCTGCTCATTCAGGTCCTCGACTCGCATAATTCCAACAGCACCAGAATCGCCGATCCAACTATTCAAGCAGTTGCTCTCATGAGAATTCGCGACTATCAGTGTTGCACCCACTGCGGATCTTGCTCGGGCGGAACAATCGCCCCGTCGCGCACATGAATGATGCGGTCGCCATATGCGGCTGCTTCAGGATTGTGGGTGATCATCATCACGGTTTGCCCGAGATCCTTATTCGATTGGCGCAACATCGTCAGCACTGCATCGGAATTCTTTGAGTCCAGATTTCCCGTCGGCTCGTCCGCCAGCACGATTGCCGGCTTATTAATCAGCGCCCGTGCAAGCGCGACTCTCTGTTGCTCTCCCCCTGACAACTCGGAAGGCCGGTGCTCCAGTCGCTTGCTTAATCCGAGCAGGTCGGTAATCCGTTGAAAGTACGCGGGATCGTTCTTTCCATTCCGGCCCGAAATATCGCTCGCAATCTGGATATTCGAACGCGCATCGAGCGTCGGCAGGAGATTGAACTTCTGGAACACAAATCCTATCTTCTTTTTGCGCATAGCGGTGCGTTCCGCGTCAGACATGCGTGAGAAATCGTCCCCATCTACGACAATCCGTCCGGAATCGGCTCGCGTCAATCCGCCTAGCAAGTAAAACAACGTCGACTTCCCGCTGCCCGACGGGCCGACGATTGTCACAAACTCGCCCCGATCAACATGGAACGAAACCCCACGCAGCGCGGGTACCTCAATCTTGCCTATGTGGTAGGTTTTGCGGAGATCGTCAGCCTCGATGAATATCGCCATGCCAATCAACGATATTACACGAAGCGACTAACAAGTGACTGGGGCCAAGCCGACCTGTGCAGGCCTGCACATATCTATTTATTGCTGGATCGAGGCGTGAGCCTTTATGCCGCGCTGCTCTTTGAATTGCTCTTAGCGGTATCGTGCGCTCGCTTAGGTCCGCGTTTGCGCACCAGCAATAGACGAATCCGCTCCAGCAACTCGGCCGGAGCATACATGCCTTTGGGAAGGAAAACATCGGCCTGGTTGTCGCGGTCGTACACGCGGACTTTCCCCGAAAGCAGAATTGCAGGCGTCTGTGGCGAAATCGCCTTGATCTCCTGGATCAACCGCGTGCCATCGAAATTCGGCATGATCAAATCTGTGAGGACCAAGTCGACGCCGCCGCGCTTGAACAACTCCAGGGCCTCATCCCCCTTGGTGCAAGCCACGACTCGATATCCTCGCGTCTCCAGCAGAACTTTTCGGATGGACAGCGATTGTTCATTATCATCGACGCACAGGATAGTTCGCTTCGGCTTCATTTCTCTCTCGGAGTGGCGCCGGGCCGCCTGGGAGGATGGCCCTTTAGAATGTTCGCAAAAGTTTTTCTTCGGAGCACTAGAGCGAATGGAATCGTAGCGATAGAAACGTGCCGTGTAAAGTGACGCCGACGTTAATGGCAAATCTTGTCTATTGAATTTTTTGGACGATTGTGCGCGCGTTGATTTTTCTGCTCGAAACCTGTCCTCAGTTTCAAAAGAAAAACTCCGCCCGCATGACCTCGACCACATTTCCACCGACACGCACATTGACAACCCGGTTATCTTTTTTCGAAGCACGGACGAAAATCCTGCTTGGCCGCTTTATCTCGATGCCCTGCTCGATCAGCACCCGCTCGTCCGGTGTGGCCACGCCATTGGCCACCGCCCACGCGGCCGCACACCCTGCCGCTGATCCCGTCGCCGGGTCCTCGCCGTTATAGAAGATCATCCGTGCGTGCAGCCTGCCCTTCGGATCTTCGGTCTGTCGCGTGACGAAATAAAAAAATTTTCCTTCGTGTTTGTCGAGGTATTCCGCCGCTCGCGCCTGATCGATCTGCAACTTTCGTGCTACCTCCAACGACTTCAGAGGCACTACCGTGAATGGAACCCCTGTCGACACGGTTTGTATCGGCAGGGAAGCGTCAATCGCGTCGATCGGCAGCCCACAAGCTCTCGCGACCGCTTCGTGCGAATGCGTTTCACCGAACTTCGGATCCACCTGCGTCATTTCGCCAAATGGCATCCCGCTTTCCCCATCTTCAAATGTGACCGGTACTTTCCCGACATTCAGATCAAGGACGACCTGTTTCGCTCCGGAGGACCCGCGCAGGACGAAGGCCGTTCCCAGGGATGGATGTCCCGCAAAAGGCAGCTCCTCTTGGACCGTGAAGATGCGCACGCGGTGGGATCCGTCCGTACTCTCAGCCGGCAGAATGAACGTAGTCTCCGACAGGTTCATCTCGCGGGCGATAGCTTGCATTTCATCGCCAGTCAATCCCGTGCCGTCGAGAAACACCGCCAGCGAATTTCCCTCCATCGCTTTCGCGGTAAAAACATCCACTTGGACCATCTTCAGATGCTTGGCCACCTTGACCTCCGTGCCGTGGATTTTCTGGATTCTGCGGAACAACAGATTCGATGCTCGACACTTCTGCTTCGCCTCGAATTCTTGAAACAACCGTCCGAGGACCCGGCATCGCCACGTCAGATATCAACTTGAATGCAAGATTCGTCGGGCCGTACGATTCTTTGCTGGAAGCCTTACCAGCAGCCGGAAGCTGTCGTTTGACACCCCTTTCAGCCGACTAGTATCATCGCGCCTATGCGTAGCTTCCGCCCGATGTGCATCATGTGCTGTTGTTGTATGCCGCCGTCGTGTGGGTAGCTAGCCCAGGCATTCTTACCCACCCGGCAGGTCAATCGGGTGGGTTTCGTTTTTCTGACTGAATCCACCCCATTCGAGGAAGCTGGGTCGGTAGACGCCGGAAACTACAGGCCCGACCAGGCCATTGAGACCAGCTACGAGGAGAGACTCATGAGTACCGATATTTCATCCGCCAACAACGCGCCCGTCACACGTATCCCTCGCATCAACGAGCCAGCCCCGGCATTTGAAGCTAAGTCGACCCAAGGCATGATCAAGCTCAGTGATTATGCCGCAAAGGGCAAGTGGGTCCTGCTTTTTTCCCACCCCGCCGACTTCACCCCGGTGTGCACGACGGAGTTTGTGGAGTTCGCACGCCACGCTCCCGAATTCGAGAAGCGCAACGTGCAGCTGATCGGCAATTCGATCGATAGCGTCTATTCCCATATCGCCTGGGTACGCAGTATCGAACAATTGCACAATGTGAAGATTACGTTCCCCGTTATCGCCGACTTGGACCAGAAAGTCGCCAAGTCGTTCGGCATGGTTCACGAAGCGGTCAGCGACACTGCGGCGGTTCGTGCGGTCTTCTTTATTGACCCGAAAGGCATTATTCGAGCTCTGCTTTATTACCCGCTATCGCTCGGTCGAAATATCGACGAGCTCCTGCGTGCCATCGATGCCCTTCAGACCGCTGACGCCAACGCCTGCGCTACTCCCGCAAACTGGCGTCCGGGTGAGCCCGTGATCGTTCCCGCGCCCGCAACTCAGGCCGATGCAGAAAAGCGCGCCGCCGGGGCCCCCGGGCTCGAAGTTGCGGATTGGTATTTGACGAGAAAGAAACTCGGCGCCGCTGCCGACTAACTCACCTTTGGGTGTCCCACTCTTTCGTCTCGTGCGGAGGAGTGGGACGCACACCTCGTCTCAAGCTCAGGCAATGAAATCACAGCGTCCGCAAGTAGGCGTGGGAGCCATCATTCTGAACGACGGAAAGGTCCTCCTCGGCAAGCGCAAGGGCTCGCACGGCGCCGGTTCGTGGTCGTTC
>JBPYEW010000198.1:0-3075 GCA_051984555.1 Terriglobales bacterium
AACAAGCCATCACGATCCCAATGAACAGCCCAGCTAACAGCACTGCGATCGGACTATAGGGCCCGACCTTCTTTGCGACGAGCGACGGAAGCCCGAATATTCCGCTGCCAACGATCGAATTGATGGTTAGTGCCGTAAGACTCCAGCGGCCAATCGCGCGTACCAATTGACGGTCGGTGGGAACTGAGTCGCCGTTGATGCCAATACGCACGGTATGCAGCCTTTCCAATCGCGCAAAGTTCAGAGCGGCGTAGAATGACCTTCCTCGGGCCAGAAACTTCCGTACCAAGATCGTACGAAGAGGTTGGATATGAGCCGCATCGTCCGACGCATGATAGCAGCCGTTATCGCAGTGGCCGGTGCTGCGAACGCCTCCGACCGGTCGTGGCAGGCGATCGGCCCTGTCACTCAAGTTCGAAGCCTGCTGAATGGGGTGGAATTACTGACGCGGAACACTGCGGTTCGCATTACCGTCGTTCGCGAGGGCGTTGTTCGCGTACACGTCAGCCAATCAGGCAACTTCGCGGCAGATCATTCATGGGCGGTGCTTCCGGAATCTGTTCAGGCTCACCCCGCAGTGCAAGTCGCGGATGGGAAAGACGTCGTTACGGTCTCTCTGCCAGGCGGTCAGGTTCGATTGCAGAAGTCTCCCCTTCTGATTTCGTTTCTCGATGGCGGTGACAAGCTGCTTCTGGCCGATGATCGCCCCATGGCTTTCAGTGGCAGCGCCTTCCGTGTTTGGAAGGAAATGGACCCCGACGAGCATTATTACGGACTCGGCGACAAGGCTGGCTCCATGGATCATCGCGGACAGGCTTTCAGTATGTGGAACACTGACGCGGTTGGCTGGGAGGAATCGACCGACCCTCTTTACAAGAGCATCCCCTTCTTCCTGGCGATGCGGCATGGGAGTTCGTACGGTCTGTTCCTGGATAACACCTGGCGCACGAGCTTCGATTTCGGCAAGGCTTCCCGGAGTGCATATTCTTTCGGCGCGGAAGGCGGGGACCTCGACTATTACTTCTTCTTTGGACCACATCCAAAGAAGGTTCTCGAATCGTATACCGCTCTGGTCGGCCGGGCGCCGTTACCCCCGCTCTGGACCCTGGGATTTCAGCAGAGCCGCTGGAGCTATTACCCGGAGAGCCGTGTTCGCGAAATCGCGCGCAAACTCCGCGAAGACAAGATTCCCGCCGACGTTATTTATCTCGATATCGACTACCAGAAGGACAACGCACCATTCACCATCGATCGTGAGCGTTTCCCCACTTTCGAGCAGATGATCCATGATCTCGGTCAGGACGGCTTCCAGATCATTTGTATCACCGATCTGCATATTAAGAAGTTGCCCGGCTATAAGCCCTACGATGAAGGCAAGGCGCAGGACAACTTCGTCAAGAATTCGGATGGTTCTGTTTACGTTGGGAAAGTGTGGCCGGGTGACAGCGTTTTTCCCGATTTCACGCTCGATCGTGTGCGCCGCTGGTGGGGGACTCTTTACAAAGATTTTTCAGGCATGGGAGTCGCTGGGTTCTGGAACGATATGAACGAGCCTTCTGTCTTTGATGGTCCGGGCAAAACCATGCCCCTCGACATCCAGCATAGGGTTGATGCGGGAGGCAGCGAGTCACATCGAGCGATTCACAACGTCTACGGCATGGAGAACGTGCGTGCGACCTATGAAGGATTGCGCGCCTTACGTCCCAATGACCGCGCTTTTGTTTTAACGCGAGCGGCATATGCAGGGGCCCAACGCTATGCTGCCACGTGGACCGGCGACAACACGGCCTCGTGGAATCACCTTCGCCTCATGACTCCGACTCTGATCAGCCTTGGAATGTCCGGTTATCCCATCGTCGGCGCTGACATCGGTGGCTTTGCGGGCAGCCCCCCTGCGGACCTCTTGACGCGATGGTTCGAGGTCGGGGCGTTTACACCGATCTTTCGCGATCATAGCGCCAAAGGAACTAAGGACCAGGAGCCTTGGGTTCACGGTCCGGAGCATGAGGCAATCCGGCGGAAGTACGTCGAACTTCGCTACCACCTGCTGCCGTACATCTACACGAGTGTGGAAGAGACAACCCGAACCGGTGTTCCTCTTTTGCGCCCGGTATTCCTTGAGTACCCCGAGGCTGAGGATTTCTATCGGGAAGTGGACAACAGCTACCTGCCCGTATATCTCTTCGGGCGCGATTTCCTGGTTGCTCCTAAAGTCGTCGAGATGGTCGACGATATGCCTGTCACCCTACCTCCCGGCCAGTGGTACGACTATTGGACAGGGCAGGTTGTCGAAGGCGGGAAAGAATTAACCCTTGATGTTCCGCTCGACATGCTCCCACTTTTTGTCAGGGCTGGCGCCATCATCCCCCATCAACCGCTTGTTCAATCCACGAGCCAGAAACCTCAAGGTCCGCTGCAACTCCGGGTCTATCCGGGACCGAACTGCGAAGGTTCCATCTATATGGACGACGGCTTGACGATGAATTATCAGCACGGCGAGTACCTTCGAATGAGGTTCTACTGTGAAGCCCAAAGCCGCGGTATTGTATTCAATATCTTGCCGGGGGAAGGCCGCTTCGCTCCATGGTGGACTCAGATCGAAGTCCAAATTTATGGTGTGAAAACGAAGCCAAACAATGTTGCGGTGGCGGGAACTTCCGTAACCGGTTGGAAGCATGATCAGAAAAGTGGGGCACTTTCTGTGGTCATTCCAAGCTCAATGAACGGAACGGAAATCGCCGTTACATTCTAAGTTCCATCGTTGTGTCACTGTAGTTTGCCGTTTGTGCGCAATCACGCCAGCCGCACCTTGAGTACTCATCCGCATGAGCAACGTCTTCATTGCCGGTGGCACCGGGTATATCGGGCAATGTCTGATCACGCGCCTTCGGGAGCGTGGACATAGCGTACTCGCCTTGGTTCGGCCAGGCTCCGAACGCAAGTTGCCGAACGGGTGCGATGTCGTGCTCGGTAATGCGCTCGACCGTGCCACATACCTGGCTCAGATTGCCGATGCGGAAGTCTTTGTGCACATGGTCGGTGTCTCTCATCCCAATCCATCGAAAGCCACCCAAT
>JBPYEW010000199.1:0-107563 GCA_051984555.1 Terriglobales bacterium
ATGGTGACCGACCCGTTGTTCCAACCTGGCTACAGCCAGTTCTGCTATGAGCTGCCGTTCATGCCGGGTCAAACTGGATACTTTGATACACCGGTAGTACCAACGTCAGCATTCGCGGAAGGCTACATCCATCCGGACTGCTCGTATCCGGATGCAACGCCGGCCATCAAGAGCGTGGTTGGAAGTAGCGGCATCGCTGGTCCGTGGGTAAGTGCACCCACTGCCGCTGTGACGAACTTAACGCTTACTGCGGGTGGAACGGGCTACACCAGTTCGCCTACGGTGACCATAACGTCCACCGACGGCAATGGCACGGGCGCCACTGGCTCCGATAGCCTGGCGGTTTCCTCGATCAATGTCGCGGGGAATCGCGGAACTGGTTACACGTCACTCCCGACGATCAGCTTCAATCCCACGGGTGCAACAGCAACGGTGAATGATCTGAGAGTGGTGTCAGTCAGTGTGCCCGCCAACGATGGTACCGGTTATACCAGCACTCCAACCGTTACTTTCGCTCTCCCGCCATGCACCATCAACGGATCAACATGCGTGAGGGCAACTGCGGGAACGGTAACGAGATCGTCTGGCCACATCACGGGGATCGCGGTCGCCAATCCAGGCGCAGGGTATACCAGTGTGCCTGCTATCACGATCACTGGTGGCGGCGGCACTGGAGCGACGGCCACAGCTCGAATGGGCGTCAACTCCACGACTGTAACTTCCGGTGGAACTTACAGTAGCCGTCCCACTGTCACCTTCTCGGGTGGCGGCGCAACAACACAGGCGAGCGGCACGGCCACCATGAAAGTCGGTGCCATTTCGCTCACGAACGGCGGCTCGGGCTATGACGCCGCACCTACAGTTAGCTTCAGCGGTGGTAGCGGTACCGGCGCCGCCGCTACAGCAACACTGGGGACGCTTACACCCGCTCACTTGACGATCACGGCGTTAGGCGATCAACCGGTAGAAAACTACGGTTACACAGGCCCTTCAGCTTCTGTGGCACCGTTCAATCAGCAGAGGGTCGTGCGGCATTACAACTTCGGTTCGGCCCCGACCACGTTCACGCAATTTCCGGCCGCACCGACGGGCTTCACCTATTCATGCAATACCGGTACTGCGACGACGTTGTGCCCGTATGTGACGATCGGCGGACAACCCATGTCTGCTGTGTCTTGGTCGTCGGACGGAATGACAATTACCGGCAACGTGCCTACGAGCGGTGTGCCCGCCTGCGATGTGCAGCAGCAGTCAATCTACGGCGGCTCGAATGCATCCTGCGGCCAACTGGTAATTACGGCTGCTAATCTCAGACAGTCAATCGATACAGTGACCGTGACCATCGGCGGCAGCCAGCCGTACGTGCTGCAAAGTGGAGACACGATCCAGACCGCGATTGACAAAGCGAAGCCGGGCGACATGATTATCGTTCCCCCGGGCACCTACAACGAAATGGTGTTGATGTGGAAGCCGGTCCGACTGCAAGGTGTCGGCGCCGAATCCAGCATCATCAATGCCAACCCCCATCCCCAGGGCTTCTCAACCGCTACGAAGCTGGACCCGTGGCGGCAGCAGGTCCAGTGCCTGTTTGGCCTGGCTCCGGACGGAACTGCGGCTAGCGGATCGAATCCGGCCAATTGCCCCAGCACTATGAAGTATCTGCCGAGCGGCAGCGCTACTTTCCCAAGCCTCATCGTCGACCGCATTCCCATGGAAGGCGTGCTCGGTTGGGATACATCGGTCAACGGCAACCTCGCGGAGCAGTTGATCGAGCCTAGCTTGATGGGTGCTTACGAAGGAGCGGCAATTACCGTTCTTGGCAAAGGTGTCAACATTCCTGCCAGCGCTACCGATCCATTCGGAAGCGGAGCAACGGAATCTGCGTTCCCGAACGGCAGCGTTCTGCTGACCACAACAAATTGCTTAGTGGGCCGCGGTGCGAGTGCCTACAATCCATACCCAAGCAACTTCTTATGCAATCCATCGGGCATCGATGGGCTTAGCTTGATCAACAGTTCTCAGGGTGGCGGCGGCATCTTCGTCCACGCCTGGGGTCACCACCTCCAGGTCGCGAACAACCGGGTGCACAGCAATCAGGGAACGCTGTCGGGAGGCATCACGATCGGGCAGGGTGAACATACCGAAATCCCGGTCGGCCCGACCGTGGGTAATGCAACGCCGGCGGTCAACGTTCCTCCGGGTTCATGTTTGAACACCGGAGCCGTGAACCTGGCATTGCCGTATTGCTACAACTTGAATGTCAACGTCCATAACAACGCGGTGACGGCGAACTCTTCCTTGGGCGACGAGCTGTTTTCGTCTACCCCGGCCGGTGCCGGCGGCGTCAGCTTCTGCAATGGCGCTGATTACTACAAATTCAGTTACAACTGGGTTTGCGGCAACATGAACACGGGTGATGGCGCGGGCGTGGCCCATATCGGCTTCAGTTACTACGGCACGATCGACCACAACCTGATCATGTTCAACCAGACCACCAACCCGACAATCGCCACCAATGGTGGCGGGTTGTTGATCATGGGCGCTCCTGATCCGGATCCGGCTTGCGGTTCGGTGAACGACAAGGACTGCGTGTCGGCTCCTGGCTCGATTTCTCCCAGCGACGGAACCGGTCCGGGCCTGGTTATCAATGCCAACCTGATCATGGGCAACTCAGCCGACAGCGGCAGCGGCGGCGGCTTGCGCTTGCAGCACATCAACGGCACCGACGTGCTCAATTTCCCAAGAGGGAATAGTGCGACGTCGTGGCCGGGACAGCCAGCTGATGGTTCACGCGCATTCCAGTTATCTTCTCCGTGGAATGCCATCCAAATCACGAACAACATCATCGCTAACAACGTAGCCGGTTGGGATGGCGGTGGCGTGGCACTTCTGGACGCGTTGAACGTCGACATGAACAACAATACGATTGTGTCGAACGATTCCACTGCGTCGTCGGGTGACCTGTTCAATTCCTTGTTTGCTCCGTTGGCCAGCGCTTCTGGTCCGTGTCCTGTGGCTGTGGATCCAACTACGGGGCAATGTCCGGTAGGCGCGGGCTCCACGCCGCAGCCGGCAGGCCTGGTTAGCATCACCAACAGTGCGGTGCTATCGGCGAATATGCAGCAGCAAGGAATCAACTCATTCATTTGCCCGACGAATCATGGAGGTGGGTCGGGTACCGGATGCACGCAATACTCCGCGCCGGCGCTGAATAACGACGTTATCTACCAGAACCGCACGTTCGTTATCGGCGTGGGTGCTCTGGGAACCGGAACTACCAACCAGCAGTTCACGGTCACGCTGAAGAACGGACTAAGCAACACCACGGCTGCAAGCCAGACTGCAACCGGGCAGTGCGTCAGTGGTTCCGACTACTGGGATATCGGGGTCCGCGGCGACACCTCTCCCAAGAACCACAATGGTGGGCTGCTGGTGCCTGCTTACTCCGTCCTGACGGATGCTTCGGGATATGGAGCCAGTAACTTGAGTGCCAATCCCAACATCAACCGCCAGTACTGCAATGGCTCGCGAATTCCGCCTGAGGCTTGTGCTTCAGATCTGAGTTCGCCGGCCTGCTACCAGAACCTGGGCTGGCAAGTACCCCCAGGGACCAATGAATCGAACGCGCTACCTATACCTCAATTCAGCCTGTCGCCATCAGCGACGACGGACGAAGGCAATAACTGGATCAATCTGCGGTGGGGGCCGTTGTCGATGTCGAATCCTAACAACGGAAACAGCCTGAGCGACTTCACTCTCACACAGAACTCGCCCGCAATCGACTATGTGCCGACGACACAACCCTACCCGACAACGGATTTCTTCGGAAAGCCGCGGCCGGATCCAGCTAACAACAACGCTTTCGACGTGGGCGCAATCGAGTATCAGGGCAACGGAACCGGGACAGCTGCGGCAGTCGGTGTCTCGCCGTCGCCCCTGAACTTCGGAAACGTCGTAGTCAACCAAAACAGCGTTAAGGCGCTGACCTTGCAGAACGTCGGCGTCATCAACGTGAACAACATAGCCGTGGCGTTTACCGGGCCGTTCTCTCGGAACGTGGCCTCGCCTGGTACTTGCAGCACCACGTTGGCTGCGGGAGCCAGTTGCACGATAAACGTCGTGTTCGCGCCTACTGGCACGGGTCCCGCTACCGGATCCGCCACCATCACAGCAACTGATACCCTCACGGGAACGGCTGCCCAAGTTGGTGGGTCGCCGGTAACTCTGACCGGCACCGGAACCAATTTCCCGGTTACGGTCAACCCGACATCTCGGACCTTTGGCAGCTCGACGAATCGGATCACCAGGGGAACCACCAGCACAACGCAAACTGTGACGCTGACGAATCCAGCAGGCAATCCGACCCTGACGGGTATCAGCTTGACATTTGCAGTAACCACGTCAGGCACGGGAGCGAACGACTTCCAGCGCTCAACGTCGGCTCCGGGTAACTGTCAGTCCAGTTTGCCCGCTGGCCAGAGTTGCACGATCGGACTCGTGTTCGCGCCAGCCAGCGGCGACACGACGTCGCCCAATCCGAAGACGGGAACGTTGACGATCAACAATACGGCCGGGCTGAATGCACCGACGGTGTCGTTGACGGGATGGGTAAGATAACTCGCAAGCCTTCTGGCGGGAGTGATTAACCGATCACTTCCGCCAGAAGACATACCCCACAGGAGCAGTTGAAGTGTCCAGAGCACAAGGGCATCTGTCGAAGGCATTGGTCTTGGCAATTGTGTTTGTCAGCACCGTCGCAAGTGTGGCCGCGGCTCAGTCGAATTCAGTCCAGAACTCCGCGCCAGCCCAGAAGACCTCACCCCCAGCTAAAAAGTTCGCACCGGCCCAGAGATCCTCAGCAGCACACAGTCCTTACAAGCCGAGCCGATTTCCCAAGCGTGCCGAAATGTATTACACGGAGATATGGGGCCTGGATTCGCTGGAGGTTAAGTCGGTGGAGTCTGGCGAAATGATCAGGTTCAGCTATCGCATATTGGACCCTGATAAGGCCAAGACCCTGAATGACAAGAAATACAATCCGTCCCTCATCGATGAAAAGGCGCACGTCAAGCTGGTTGTGCCGCAGATGGAAAAGGTAGGGCAACTGCGTCAAACTGCCGAGCCTGAGACCGGACGGGAGTATTGGATGCTGTTTTCCAATAAAGGAAGGCTTGTAAAGCGTGGCGACCGTGTAGACGTGGTTATCGGGCAGTTTCGGGCGCAGGGGCTGGTCGTCGACTAGCCAATTCGTGCTATTTCTTGAACATCCGGGTCAACGAGTTTGATCTAGCGCAAATAACCAACCTCGATTTGGCGCTATCGTTTTGAAAGCCTGCTGTATCTCCTCCCCTGAAAATCCGAAGCTTTATTGACTTCGCGACGGTGATCTTAGACCACGTTCTTCTGCCCAGTCCCCTCGCTTATGTGGTGACGAGCTGGCAGTCGGACAAAGCTATCGTCCATCGTCAGTGAACAAGGAGTGACAAATGCCCCGAAAGCCACTGATGTTTGGTAGTTTCCTCGCACTTGCCGTTTCCCTTGCCGTTGCAGCTGATACGGCTCCCGCACGCCCCAAGCTGTCGGCAGCCGAGATCGTTGACAAAAGTGTCGCTGCCAGTGGAGGACTCCAAGCTTGGAGGGCGGTTCAATCGATCACGATGAAGGGCAAGATGGAAGCCGGGGGCAACCAGCGGCCCACTCTTCCAGTGCCCGGAGTGAAGGCAGGCCGTGAAATGCCGGCAAAACGTCCTATGGACCAGGCGCAACTTCCCTTCACCATGGAGTTAAAGCGTCCTAAGAAGATGCGTTTGGAGCTGGAGTTCAACGGTCAAACTGCGATCCAGGTGTTCGATGGCACGAATGGCTGGAAATTGCGTCCATTCCTCAACCGGCATGAAGTGGAACCCTATACGTCGGACGAGATGAAACAAACCGCGTTGCAATCTGAATTGGATGGCCCGCTCGTTGACTACGCGAAGAAGGGCACAAAGGTTGAGGTTGAAGGTCTCGACAAAGTAAGAGGCGATGACGCTTACAAGCTCAAACTCACCTTCAGCAATGGGAAAGAGCAGCACGTCTGGGTCGATGCCAAAACATTCCTCGAGACGAAGATCGAGGGTACGCCTCGCCGGCTCGATGGGAAAGTTCACTCCGTCGCGACTTATCTCCTCGACTATCAATCTGTCAATGGACTCATGGTAGCGCACACCCTTGAAACGTCTGTTGATGGAGTCAAGCAGGCTGAGAAGATCCACATCGAAAGCGTCGTCGTGAATCCAAAACTCGACGATGCCGTGTTCGCCAAGCTGCAGTAATTGTGAGTGAGCACCGAAGGAGACTACGCGCAATGCATCCAGGTATCGGCCAAGGCGCCAGCAATGAAGTGAGAAATGCATCTTTGTTGAGCGGAGCTTGTTTAGCCTTAACTTTGATGGCCTGCTCATTTTCGGTGGCACAAGCTCCTCTGCCTCGTATTCCACAAAATGCTTCGGTTACGAGGGCCCTCGGCTCTGGACACGGCGCCGGCTATCAACGTCAAACGCAGCAGCGTCAGCCGCAAAAGGCGGTCATCGACCGGCGCCTCGAGACCCTCACCCAGCAACTCGACTTGAATGAAGTGCAACGCTTCGACACGCGAAAGATCCTTGAAAGCGGACAGGTCGAGGCCAAACGGCTGTGGGCCGAACCGGCCATGTCGCCGATAGACAGAATGACCAAGTTGCGGGCACTGCGGGAGAATTCGCAGAAGCAGTTTCGCGCCTTGCTGACTGAGCAGCAACGAACGAAGTACGACCAGATTCTGCAGCAACGCGCATCAGCTAACTCTGCCACCTCGCAAGCCAGTTCGTCCTCCGCGACGAGCGCGCCAGCGCCACATGATGAAAAGGATGCGCATTGAGATTCGTGAAGTGCGTGTGATTGGGGGTAGGAAATGACGAAAAAGCACGCAGCTGCCGTTGTGGCATTCATGGTCGCCGGGTTCGTTGTTGGACGTTATAGCGTGGTCCCGCGCCAGCATTCATCATCATCAACTGCAGCCGCCCGCCACATCCTTTATTACGTCGACCCCATGCATCCGTCCTATCGGTCCAGCAAGCCCGGAACCGCGCCGGATTGCGGTATGCAGCTTGAGGCTGTCTACGCTCCAGAAGTCAATGCATCATCAATCAATCTCGCGGGAGCGCCCGCGGGATCCGTCGCGATTGATGCTGCGGTTCAGCAGACAGTCGGGATTCAAGTTGCGCAAGTGGAAAAAAGCAGCGGTCCCCACACTGTCCGCCTGCTTGGTTACGTGATGCCAGAAGACACGCTGGTTTACCGGGTCGATTCCGGAACCGATGGATTTGTCCGCGAAACTTACAACGATTCTGTCGGTACTTTAGTGAAGAAAGATCAGAAGCTGGCAGCGTGCTATGGACCTGAGTACTTGTCAGTTGCATCCGGTTACCTGGCAGCAATCGCCGGGGTACCCGGCGCTAACGGTAAGGACGGCTCGCGAACGATGCCGTTCCCGGGTGCAGTAGCGAAGCAGGGTGTGAGCAGCCTACAGGGATACACCGATCGGCTGCGAAACCTTGGAATGAGCGAGGCGCAGCTGAAACAGATGGCGGAGAGCCGTCAACTGCCGGAGAGTGTTGACGTCGTTTCGCCAGCCGATGGGTTCATTCTGTCCCGGAACATCACTCCAGGCCAACACTTCGACCGCTCAATGGAGTTTTATCGCATCGCCGATTTGAGCCATGTGTGGATCGTGGCGGACATCTTCGAAAGCGACGCTCAAACCATCCGCCCGGGGAGCATCGCACGGATTACGTCACGGGATGGGGCGAAGACTTTTTCGGCGCGCGTGAGCAATGTTCTTCCGCAGGTTGATCCTGCTACCCGAACTCTGAAGCTTCGTCTCGAGGCTGATAATCCAGGCTTCGCACTGCGTCCCGACATGTTCGTGGATGTCGAGCTAGGGAGTGCGATGCCTGCAGCCCTTACAGTTCCAGCGGATGCGATCATCAATTCGGGACGCGAACAGCGGGTGTTCGTGGAAAGCTCGAGCGGAGTGTTCGAGCCTCGCACCGTACAGACCGGTTGGCACGTTGGTGATCGCGTCGAGATTGTTAGGGGATTGTCGGAAGGCGAGCGAATCGTAGCGGAGGGAACCTTCCTGGTTGATTCAGAAAGCCGGTTGAAGTTTCCGCCACAGTCTGAGCAACGGGATCAGCATTTCGAAGGTGCTCCGATTCGAGCCATTCCCGCGCCCGTAACCCACGCCGAGATGGACAAGATGAATCACCAGGTACATGGGGCGATGATCCACGGCGCGGCTGCCACCACGAAAGCCCCCGAGCATTCTTCGTTGCGCCTGAAGCTGGGTCCGCAGACATTATCCGAGCACTACATGGCATCGACGCGACCAGGTCAGGGCCATGATTAATCGCATCATCGAGCTCTCGGTTCGAAATAAATTGCTCGTGTTCGTTTTGGTTGGTGCGGCGTGCCTTTGGGGTGCATGGTCCATGATGCACTTGCCTCTGGATGCGACCCCGGATCTGAGCGAGACCCAGGTGATCGTGCTGTCACGATGGGATCGCAGTCCCGACATCATCGAAGATCAAGTCACTTACCCGATCATCTCTGCTATGACCGGCGCACCGAAAGTTAAGGCGGTGCGCGGGGTGTCCGACTTCGGATTTTCCTACGTTTACATCGTTTTTGAAGAAGGCACCGATATCTATTGGGCACGTTCGCGCACACAGGAATACTTGGCCGGCCTGACAAGCCGATTGCCGGAAGGTGTGAAGACCGAGCTCGGGCCGGATGCAACAGCGCTGGGTTGGATATTCCAGTACGTCTTGAAAGACGAGTCCGGGAAACACAATCTCGGCGAGCTCCGTGCCTACCAGGACTGGTATTTGAAGTACTACATAAAGGCTGTGCCTGGAGTGGCCGAGGTGGCCTCGCTGGGCGGCTTCACTCAGCAATATCAGGTTAACGTTGATCCAAACCGCCTTCGCGCGTATGGAATTCCGGTCGGGCGTGTAGCCGAAGCAGTAAGGGCAAGCAATAATGAAACGGGCGCGCGCCTCCTCGAGTTTGGCGGCGCCGAGTACATGATCCGTGGTCGTGGTTATGTCAAGTCTCCACAGGACCTCGGCGAGACAGTTCTCTCAGCAAAAGACGGCACTCCGATTCGAATCAAAGATGTTGGCACAGTCGTCGTCGGTCCAGACATCCGCCGTGGAGCTTCGGACCTGGACGGGCAAGGCGAAGCAGTATCCGGCGTTGTCGTAATGCGCGAAGGCAGCAACGCGCTCGACGTAATCAACCGCGTCAAACAGCGTCTCAGGGAAATCGAACCGGGACTTCCCGATGGCGTCAAGATCGTACCCGTTTACGACCGGTCCGAGTTGATCGGCCGATCCATTTCCAACGCCCGACTTACGTTGATTGAAGTCATTCTCACAGTCGTCTTGGTGATTCTGATTTTTCTGTGGCACTTTCCAAGTGCAGTCGTGCCGGTGGTCACGATCCCGGTTGCTGTTTTGCTGACATTCATTCCCCTGAAGTACACAGGTGTCAGCATCAACATCATGTCGCTGGCGGGAATCGCCATTGCATGCGGCGAACTCGTTGATGCAGCCATTGTTGTCGTCGAGCAGACGCACAAGAAACTTGAGATGTCCCAACGGTCCGGTCTGCCGTTCTCGCATCAGGAAATTATTCTGGAGGCGGTGAAGGAAGTTGCCGGCCCGACTTTCTTTGCTCTTCTCGTCATCGCAGTCGCATTCCTCCCCGTGCTGGTGCTGGAAGGACAGGAAGGGAAACTTTTCCGTCCGCTTGCCTATACCAAGAACTTTGCCATGCTCGTAGCGGCGGTGCTCGCTATAACCTTAAATCCCGCGCTACGCTTTCTGCTGGTACGGCGCCGTCCTGCGTTGGCGGTTGCCGGCGGACGACTGCGACGCATGGCTGATGCATTACTGGGCGGGGCGCTCAGGGCAGAGAATGAACATCCGATCACGGGTCCGTTAATGCGAATTTATGATCGCGTTGTCCGGTGGACCCTAAGGCGAAAAGCGGCGGTACTTACCAGTGCCGTCCTGATAGTTCTTGCGACCATCCCGCTGCTCTGGAAAATCAGCTCGGAGTTCATGCCTTCTGTTGATGAGGGCTCGCTGCTTTACATGCCGACTACGATGCCAGGTATCTCGATTGCTGAATCGCAGAAGTTGCTGCAGGTTACCGATGGCATTATTAAGAATTTCCCCGAAGTCGACCACGTGATCGGGAAAACTGGACGTGCCGACACGGCGACAGATCCTGCTCCTCTGTCGATGCTCGAGACGACAATCGTATTGAAGCCTCAATCGGAATGGCGGAAAACGCCCGTCTGGTACTCGGGCTGGGCGCCAAACTGGCTGTTGCCTTTGCTACGGCCTATCACTTCGGATCACATTTCCGAGGAACAACTGGTAGCTGAGATGAACAGCGCCTTGAAGATACCCGGACTCTCCAATTCCTGGACGATGCCGATTCGAGGTCGCGTGGATATGCTGAGCAGCGGAATTCGCACACCGCTCGGATTGAAGATCCAGGGCGATGACGTCCAGAAAATTCAAGACATTGGTATAGAGGCGGAGCGCCTCTTAAGTGGCGTAAACGGTACCCGCAGTGTCTTCGCCGAGCGCACTGGGGACGGATATTTCCTCGACATCGAGTGGGACCGGCAAGCGCTCAGCCGTTACGGGCTGTCGATCGAGGACGCTCAGAATGCTCTTTCCACGGCCGTAGGTGGAGACAACGTCAGTACGCTAATCGCTGGCCGCGCTCGCTATCCAATTAACGTTCGCTATCAACGAGACTTTCGTTCCGACTTGGAATCGCTAGCTAAAGTTCTCATTTCCACTAACGGTGAGAAACAGATCCCGCTTTCAGAACTGGCGACCCTGCGCACCCTAAACGGGCCATCGATGATCCGCGACGAGAACGGATTGTTGACCGGGTACGTCTATGTGGACCCCGGTACTCGGGCGCCGGGAGATTACATCCGGGATGGCAAGCGCGCCCTCGAGAAACTGTTACTTCCTGCCGGCTACTCGGTTACATGGAGCGGCCAGTACGAATCCGCCGAGCGTGTTCGCCAGCGCTTGATGTGGATTGTTCCCGTCACGATTGCGTTGATCCTCTTCCTCTTGTATTTGAATACTCGGTCTGCGGTTAAGACCATGATTGTCATCTTGGCCGTACCGTTTTCGGCGGTCGGAGCGATCTGGTGTGTATATGCCCTTGGCTACAACATGAGTGTTGCTGTGTGGATTGGCATCATTGCTTTGCTGGGTATCGATGCGGAGACCGGAGTGTTTATGCTCCTGTACCTCGATCTAGCCTACGAGAAGGCGAAGCGCGAAACTGCACGCTTGACGAAAGAACACCTGTACGACGCGATTGTCGAAGGAGCTGCGAAGCGTTTGCGTCCGAAGTTCATGACTTTCGCTACCATGAGTATCGGTTTGATTCCGATTCTTTGGTCGACCGGTACGGGTTCGGAGATTATGAAGCGGATCGCTGCCCCCATGGTTGGCGGGATCCTGACATCATTCTTACTCGAACTTCTCGTTTACCCTGCGGTGTACGCCGTGTGGAGAGGCAGGGAAGTCACTCAACCGAACCGGAGCGCCGAACAGGTCTTGTCTCACGGGTATTTGGGGCTCCCATCGGAAGAACCAGACACACTGATCGGTGCTCCACTAGGCCGCTCGTAGCCACATTGCATTCTTCCTTCCAGTTCACCCTTCCGTGTGGCATGATTGCACTCAATCACTGGGCGGACGGGACGCCCAAGACTTCGCTGGGGCGCATATCTTTCGAAATAGAACAAAGCCATTGAGGTCCAGGACCGGGCGGCAAGCCTCGGCACGATCGCGTGCCAACAGCCATGACGGGACGCCTGACGACACCTTTTTGAGTCGCTTGTGCGAGGTTGACAGTGCCTAGTATCGGCAGCAAGTCTCGCAAACTCGGAGCTGCGCGCAGACGGCGCGCCCCGGTGTTTCTCATGATCGCTTTGTTCGGGATGGCGATACTTCTGGTCGTGATAGCAGTGCTCCAGTACCAGTGGAGCAAGCAACTGCGCGCTGCCACCGAGCTCCAAATCGGAAGCAAGCTGCAGTCCGTGATGACCAGCTGGCAACGCGACCTTTATGACGAGTTGTCAGCGATCTGCATCGCCCTTCAAGTGGGTCCCGATTCCGGTGCCCATGATGCCTGGAACGATTATCTCCAGCGGTATGGCGACTGGGACCGGGACGGGGTCAGCCACGAAGTCGCTGGAGGCCTGTATGCAAATCCCGACTTAATCCGGGAAATCTATATCTGGCAGACGAGTATCCAGCCGGTCCAACTACTGCGACTTAATCCGAAATCGAAGAATGTGGACATTGCTGAAGTGCCGAACGAATACCGTGATTTGCTGACGCGGTTAGCGAGCAACTCGTCGGATCTCCGTCAGGCCTTTCGTGCATGGGAACTCAGCAATTCTCCTGAAGATGAGAAGAATACTCCGAATCGACCGAATCCCGCACGGCGCGGTAATGCTCTAGCTGGATGGCAGTTCGACTCCAAGATCCCCGCTATAGTCCACCCACTTCTCCATCATAGTGATCCCTTCAACGACCGAACTCAAGTTAAGGCTCAAGGGTTCGATTGGCTGGTAGTTGTATTGGATATTGGCACGCTGCAGAGTCGTATCTTGCCGGAATTAACGAATCGGTACTTCGGTCAGCCTGGAGAATTGGAGTACAACCTCGCCATCATTTCGGACGGCCAGCCAGCGAAGCCGATCTATTCGTCAGATCCCAGCTTCAAGGTCAGCACTGCGGATGAGTTCGACTCCGTAATGAATGTGTTCGGTTGGTCGACCCGTGGCGCGATGAAATATGCGAAGTCGGAGACTGACCCGCGCACTGGCCATCCCAACGAGTGGCGCAACTTTGCTGCTCCGCTGTGGTTTCCAGTGATTCGATATGCCTCCAGTAATGAACCGTGGCTATTCGTGGCACAGCATAGAACGACACCGGTGGAAGCCGTTGCCAGCAGCGTATGGCATAGGGATCTCGTGATTGGCAGTGTCGTCCTATTGTTGCTTGCCGCAAACATGACACTGGTGGTATTGGCTGGTATCCGAGCGCAACAGTTTGCCAGGGTGCAAATGGAATTTGTTGCCTCCGTCTCGCACGAGCTACGTACGCCTTTGGCGGCGATCTTCTCGGCGAGCGAGAACATCAGGGACGGGTTTGTAGAAGGCAGGGAAGGCTTGCAGTTCTACGGCTCTCTGCTGACCAGTCAGACGCGACAACTGACCGATCTTGTAGATCGGATCATGTTGTTCGCTTCCACTCGTGAGAGAAAGACGCAATACACGCTCCGCGCACTGAATGTCTCGGAAGCACTCAAGGTCGTCACGAAAAACACGGTGGAACTGGTAGAAGGATCCGGGTTCAGGATCGAGCAACGCATTGATCGTCAACTACCGCCGGTGCTAGGCGACATGGCCGCCATCTGTGCTTGTATGCAAAACTTGATAAGCAACGCCATCAAGTACGGCGGTCAGGACCATTGGATTGGATTGTCAGCAAGTTTGCACGCTTCCGATACAGGTTCCAGTGAGGTCAGAATCAGCGTTGAAGACCATGGTCCTGGGATAAACAGTTCAGAACTGGCCCATATTTTCGAGCCGTTCTATCGTAGCCCTGTCGTGGTGAATGCGCAGATACACGGAACCGGCCTGGGACTAGCATTGACAAAAGATATTGCGGAGACTCTAGGTGGAAAGGTTTCTGGTGTGAGCACGCCGGGTGTGGGAAGCAAGTTCACCTTACATCTGCGTGTGGCCGATCAAGCAAAAGAAAATCCGGGCGCTTCCTTGTCCGAAATGAAATCGGTGTCTAAAGATGCATGAGAGCATTCTTTTAGTCGAAGATGAGCTATCGTTGCGCACGACCCTCGGTGACAGACTCCGCGGCGAAGGATACAGCGTCGACACTGCGGTCGATGGACACGAAGCGTTTGAAAAGATAACTAATCTGCCTTTTGATCTGGTCATCCTCGATTTGATGTTGCCTTCTAAGAGCGGTTTGGACGTCTGCCGCGAGATTCGCCAAGCTGGTATGGCAACTCCGATTTTGATTCTGACGGCTCGCACCGAGACGATCGACAAGGTCGTTGGCTTAAAGCTTGGTGCGGATGATTACGTTACGAAGCCGTTCGAATCGGCTGAACTGATCGCGCGTGTGGAGGTCTTGTTGCGGCGCGTGCCCATCCACACGGGACACGGTATCCACGAATTCGGAGCGATCCGTGTGGATGTCAAGCGCGGCGAAGTTACTCGCGATGGCCGGCACATATATCTTTCTGCTCGCGAGTTTCAATTGCTCCGCTACTTTCTTGAACGAGCTGGGACCACTGTTCCCCGTAAAGAATTACTGCGATCAGTCTGGGGTTACGACGAAGACGCTCTCACGCGCACGGTGGACACGCACATAGCAAGTCTTCGACAGAAGTTAGAAGATAATCCAAAACGCCCAGAACTCATTGTCACTGTGGCGGGTGTCGGATACAAATTCACTGCGTCTCCCCGCAAACAGGCCAACTAGCGGGTGCGACTTCAACCGACCGCATGTAACAAGAGTTTACAACTGCCCGAAAAACAAGTTATCTGTAACGACTGTTAAATATCCGTTAAATCAGTCTCTTACAGCGATTTACTTGCTCATCAACAAACTCCAGATTCTGTTCTGCCCCTAATCTCCGATCACTGCTGCATCTCCCCCTTTTGGAAGCAGTGAATGCGCACCCCCCAGGACGACTCCCTTTCCTGCGTGGTTTGACGGCTTCCGAATACACACACATCAGGACTCATTGACCAGGCGGCGCAGAGCGCCGGCAGTCGTGAAGGAGGCTGCACATATGAGTAGGTTTTATCGAAACTGGATTCCCGTATTTCTAGTTTGTCTCGCGACCGCAGCAGCAAACGCACAGAGCTTCCGCGTGCAGTGTCCGACAAGTACGATCACGCACCCGGCGAGCAACCCGAACAGCCCGACTGGCGATAACAACTCTGAGCCAACTTATGTCGGTCCCACTTACGCGGGCACGAACGGATACGGCACCACGCCGGCAAACGTAAACGGCGCGATCAAGTGTCAGCAGATCTCGGGCGGTGATGGTTTCGCCACCATGGCCGACGGCACGCAGACTTACCTGTTTGCATTCGGACCCCTGTCGGGGTTAGCCGACATGGCCGCGGGCCGGCCCGGTACCCAGTTCCCGAGCGTGTTCAACACGGTCTTCAATGGCTTGGTACCGGGTGACCCAGCGACCACCGAGGGCGCTACGGCTGGCGACAATCCGTGGATGAATTTCCCCGCGCCCTTCAATCCAGTTTTTAACTACAACGGCGCGGTGGGATTGATGCCCGATACGACTGGCAATACGAGCACACCCAGCGCGGGTCATGTCGACGTGCGGCAAATCATGGACGTGGGCGTGATGAACGGCAATATGCCGGCGCCCCTGATGGCCATTGACGAAGATGACGAGTTCTTCCTCACCCTGACCAACGTCGGCCAACTGATGCGTCCGGACCTCTTCGAGCAGCACACCGTGCACTTCCATGGATACCCCAACGCATCGGCGTTCTATGACGGTGTGCCCGACGCGTCAGTGGCTATCAATATCGGCGGAAGCTTCACTTACTACTACTTAGCCCCCGATGCAGGCACTTACTTCTGGCACTGTCACATCACCCCGCCTGAGCACCTGCAGATGGGTATGGTGGGACAAATCTATGTTCGGCCTCGGCAGAACAGATGGAACGGCGACCTCTATGCCGGACTGCAGAAACAGCAACAGGACTTGCGAACCAAATGCGACTCCAGCGACATCCTCTGCAGCAATCCTTTACCCAAGGTCAACACAGCCGTGGCAAATGGCGGCGGTGCGACGTATGCGTACAACGATGGCGATGGCACCACGCGATACGACGTCGAATATCCCCTCCAAATTCATGGTTTCGATCCTAACTTCCACTTCGTCGGAATGACCTTCAATCCGGAAAGCTTCGCCGATATGAAAGACAAGTTTTTCCTGTTGAACGGACGTAGCTATCCCGACACCGTCACACCAGGACCTTTGGCGACGCAGAGCTCGGATGGGTCCATGCACTACTCGCAGCCCCTGCCAGCGATTATCAACATCCCCGCCGGCGGTCGCGCATTGCTGCGTATCTCTGACTTGGACGTCACAGAATTTCAGACGCTGGCTTCTCTCGGCATTCCGATGGAGGTTATCGCGCTGAACGCGAAGTTGTTGCGCGACCAGGATGGCAACAACCTGTACTACAACACCAATTCCATCACATTAGGCGGTGGCGAGTCGCTCGATGTGATTCTCGACGCGAGTGACACCACCAAATACCACGCCGGCGATACGTATTACCTCTACACGCCTAATCTCGACCACCTGGCCAACGATGCAGAGAACTTCGGTGGGCTCATGACTGAAGTCCACATTTGTTCCAGCGTGACGGGCGGGAACACATACGGAAACACGTGCAACTAGGAGAGCAGCGATGAAGCCAATAAACATGAGTAACGCGATTACAAGATTGGTGCCGGCGGTGGTGATTGTTGTCGCCATGATGTTGACCGCCTCGGCTTTCGCTGCCGCTCCCGGCATTACCGGAACAAACACCAGCGGAGCAACATTCGACCTAACCGCCGAAGCCGCTTTCATCAGCCAACCGGACGGTGCTGCGGTGTACTCGTGGGGCTACGGTTGCGCAGCAAACTCCACACCAGCTTTCGTCCCTTCAGCGATTACTGGCGGGTTCTGCAGCACTATGCAGATCCCTGGTCCCACGCTTGTCGTTACCCAGGGACAGGTGGTCTCCGTCAAGTTGACGAACAACTTGCCCAGCGCGGCCGGTAGCACTTCGATCTTGTTCCCGGGATTCAACGTAAGTACGACCGGTGGTGTTCCGGGACTGTTGACCCAGGAAGCCGTTGCCCAAAGTTGCGACCCCGTGACGAACCCCGGTTGCAATACGGTCACCTACTCTTTTACTGCTTCAACACCGGGCACACGTGCTTATTACAGCGGCACGCAGGGCGACCTGCAAGTCGAGATGGGTCTTTACGGTGCCATCATCGTGTTGCCGTCGAGTTCCGATCCCAACTACCCCGCGAACTGCGATGCTGGTCTCCCCTCTACTAATCCGGGGGGCAATGCGAAAGCCCAGACGAAGCATGGTGAGTCTGACTACCGGCTTGCGCATGCCGCCTACAACCACGCTGCGACTTGCTACGACCGCGAGTACATATTCCAGTTCTCCGAAATGGATCCGGTGATTCACCGTCTGGCGGAGGAGCAAGCCTCGAAAAGCTGTACCGCTTGCATGAATGTCGCGACGGAGCCTTATCACGCCACATATTTCATGATCAATGGCCGGTCCATGCCGGATGACATGGATACGGCGTATGCGAACGCCTATCCCCATCAGCCTTACAACGGCAATCCCCACATGCATCCCGGCGAGCTGACCTTGCTGCGCATCATTGGCCAAGGACGTTGGCAGCATCCATTTCATGAGCATGGTAACCACGTCCGTGTTTTAGCGCGCGACGGCAACTTGATTGTCAGCCAGAGCGATCCCAACAGTTTGGCCGGCCCGCTCTTGTTCACGACAACGACCACCCCAGGCCAAGCGATCGATGGGATTTATTACTGGTCCGGGAAAGGTTTGAACTGGGATGGCTTCGGTCACCATGCCGCGTTCACCGATGCCAACGGAGTCCTCCACCCGGCTCAAGATCCTGGCTGCACACCCGACAGTAACGGCTACAACACTGGCGATCCGACGGCCACTAACTACTTCGAGTGGTGCCAGGACCATAACAAACCATTGGAGAGTTTCCCGTTCGGAGATGTGGGTTCAGGCGGCCCAGTTTCGCTTCCCGATCCCAACATCATGGCGCTGGGTCCCTGGTACAGCGGCAGCCCCTATTTAGGTCCGGACGCGGCGCAACGAGCTAACGGGCCCACCGGCACCATCCCGCCATCCGGGACGGTTGCCAATGATATTGGCTCCGAGGCGGGCTTCGCATTTATGTGGCATTCCCACAACGAGCGCGAGATTACCACCAACAATATTTTCCCCGGCGGCATGCTGATGATGATGCTGGTTGACAGCCGGGAATTCCCAATCGACGAGTCGAAATAACTGAGGAGAACAGTCACATGTCATCGAATTCCAGCACCAAGATTTTAAAAACGGCGGCACTGGGGATCTTTGTTCTCCTCCTATCCATAGGGCTGTCCTTCGCCCAGTCAGTTGACCTGACTGCGGCGGCGTCCACCGCTACTCTGCCTGACGGCAACAGTGTGCCGATGTGGGGCTACACTTGCACCGCTTCGACGGCGCCTGCCAGTTGCGACAAGCTGAATCCGAGCGCGGCTGGATGGTCTCCGTTAGTGATCAGAGTGTCGGGCGCCAGTCTGACAGTCAAACTGACGAATAGCCTGCCCGCATCGGTGCCGGAAACATCGCTGACCATCGTCGGCCAGCTGGGCGGTGGCTTGGGAACCGGCGCAAATGCCGTGAACAGCCCTCTGCACGCCCAGCAAACCACTACTTGGCCGAGTGTCGATCCAACGACTACGAACAACCCGCCACTCCAACCAAAGCGTGTTCAATCATTCGCAACGCCCGTTACGCCTGGAAACACTGCAACTTTGACGTGGAACAATCTCAGGCCGGGCACTTACCTCATTGAGTCCGGCACCCATCCCTCGATCCAAGGATCGATGGGACTGTATGGAATGTTGATTGTCACAGCATCCAACGGCGACGCTTATCCGGGCGTAACTCTCGGCGCTGATGTACCGATGTTGTTCAGCGAAATTGATCCAGTTCAGAACACGGCAGTGGACCTCGCCGTGAAAACTGCTGGCTTCACAGAAAGCGCCGTATGGGATGGACACACCGGCAAATGTGGCGACCCTGCTGTTCACAACTGCTATCCACCCACGGTGAACTACACGCCGCTGTATTACCTGATCAACGGTGTTGCCTTTGATAAGACGCACGCTTCATCGTCGTTGTTCAAGACCACGCCGGATGGTTTGTCTACGCCGGTGAGCGGATCGGTCCTGGTACGAATGGTGAACGCCGGCTTGCGCATGCACGTCCCTTCGATTGTGGGCGCGCAGACTGGGTCAACACCAAAGGCAGGATTCTCGTTGATCGCGGAAGACGGAAACCTGGTTCCCGATGTTGCCTTGGCCATTGCCACAAGCAAGCCTCTCAGCGCACGAGTACAGAACGAAGCTTTCATGGCCGCCGGCAAGACATTTGATGTGATGATCAATGTGCCGGCCGCGGGTGCAACCGCCCTGCCGATCTTCGACCGCGAGGGAAGCCTGTCCGGGAATGCCGTCTCGCGCGATGCCGGAATGTTGGCTTACATCAGCGTCAATGGTGCCGGTTTGCCCAACGTGCCCGCGTTTTCGGCCGTCACGGCCGCGATTCCAGATTTTTATAAGGTGATTCCCGGCCAGACGCTGACCGTGTCTGATCCGGCCAAGGGCGTCATCGGCAACGACTCTTATGTTTACAACGTCATTCTAAAAACTGCCCCGACTAAAGGAACACTCACGCTGAACCCGGATGGCACGTTCCAATACGTACCAAGTGGCGGATGGTCAGACCCAGACTCCTTTGTCTATCAGGCCAACGGCACCGGACCGACCGCTACGGTGACGTTGAACGAATGTACAGCCGCCAACTCGTGTTTGGAAGACGGCGCTAGCATCGCGCTGGGTAACGACGCCTACACCGCCAAGACCGCCACATACATCAAGATCAATGGCCCCGGTGTACTTGCCAACGACAAAGATCCGGCAGGCTATCCGCTTCAGGTCGACCTAACGTCGGTTAGTGCCAGCGGCGGTCTGACAGTTACCCCGTCGAAAGATGGTGGGTTTATCGCAACGCTAACCTCAAATCCGGGCGGGACCACAACGACCTTTACGTATAAAGCTCGGAACTCGCAAGGTACCGTCAGCACCAGCAGCGCAACCGTTACGCTGACGTTCCCCGCACCCAGCAATATGGCCGTTAAGGTTGTGGATGGGTTGCAGTACAAGACAAACCCGAGCACAGCCGGCCAAATCAGCGACTACCGGTGGATCATCCAGGAAGACAAAACGTTTTATGTGGATCCTAAATGCACCACTAACCCGCCCGCCGCGGGTTGCTGGCCAGGGATGCCAGCCAAACTGCTTCCCGCGCTGAACACCAACTTCAATACCAGCTATATACCGGTGGTAGCACAGGGTTGCACGGGATCCATCTCTTGCGAAGCCGACCAAACGATAATGGGCAGTCCGGCCGTCTGCGACATCGGTAACGGCGTCTGCCGGCCAGCAGCGGGCGGTAAAACGCAGTTGAAACCCGATCAGGTCGTTCTCGATCCGAATAAGCGATATTACATCTCCATCCTGCCGGGCGATGGCATGAGTACCGATGCCAACGACAACCCCATCGGCCATGCCATGGGCGGATCACAAATTAGCTGGAACGGCAGCCACTGGGTGTCCCCGTTTTCGCCCGATCAGAGCGGTGTCACGGTGATTGTGGAACCGATGCCATTGCCGACGTCCAAAGTGTCGGTGTTTGTGTTCGAAGACGACACGCCGCTGAACGGCGAACAGGATTCTGGCGGAGGCGTGGATGTACTAGCCCCCAACGAGCCTGGTCTCGGTGGTTTCAACATCACCTTGGAAGACCAGATTGCACAGAACGGCGACTCGGCTGGGCAGTTGACATATGACATGTTCAACATGCCGCTGTCGAATGCGCTGGCAGGAACCATTGATCCCGCTACAGGCCTCGATGCTTGCCCGGTGGTCGCCAACTCCAAAACAGGATTCGATGGAACTTCGCTCGACACCGGCGCAATGACAGGCGTCGTTCCCGTGTGTCCGAGGTACGAGTCGGATGGATCGACGCTGTCTCCGCTAGCAGGGCAAGCAGTGATCGCGAATCTGCCTCCGGGACGATACGGTGTAGTTGCAACCCCGGCCGCGGATCGCATTGCTGCTGGTGAGGAATGGCTGCAGACCAACACCCTCGATGGCGGCAAAGCACATGACTCATTCCTGAAGGCCGGCGAACCAGCATACTTCCAGGAGTATGGTCCGGCAGGATTCCACGTCACGATTGGGTTCGCGAATCCCGCCATCATCAATGCGCGTCACACTGCGGTCTGCGCGGGCGCGGGTGGATGCGGGAAGACGGTCAGCGGCAGAGTCACGGGTGTGCACATGAGCCGCACCCCAGATGAGCGACTCTACAGTAGCGAATCCGGAGACATGTTCGGATATACACAATGCTACGTCAGCCTGGGCAGTCCGGACGGTGCCGACTTTGCATTCACGAAGTGTAATGGCGATGGAACCTTTAGTCTCGATGCGCCTGCCGGCGATTGGCGCGTCACCGTCTTCGACCAGTGGAATGACATGATCGTGGACGGCATCACAACGCCGGTTCGGGTAGACCAGTCCACGGTGGATATGGGTGACATAGCGGTCCACTCCTGGAAGACGAACCTGTACACCCGGACGTTCTTTGATGCGAACGGTAATGGTGTTTCTGAAGATGGCGAGCCCGGACTCTCGTTGGTTGCTACCAACGTTCGGTACAAAGACGGTAGCTTCTCGAACTTCAACAGCACCGACCTGGACGGCTTTGCCGGTTTCAACGAGGTGTTCCCGCTGTTTAACTGGTACGTAGTCGAAACGGATTCGACGCGTTACAAGAACACAGGAACACACGTGGTGTACGACGCTGGTGGTCCGGTGGATGGAGCGAGTATTTGCGGTACGGCAGGTTATCCGCCCTGCGGCACCTCGGTCATCGCCAAGAACCTGGCGAGAACAAAAGAAGACGCCGTTCTGCCGACGGAGCTGCGTATCCCCGGTGCACGATATTGTGCCGGCGCAGATTGCCCCACCGGTGATATGAGTGGTGGATCCACGGGCCGAGTTGATCCCCCCTCAGTTGTTAGCGAAGGTTGGCAGGGCTTCATCGACTCCAACCAATTCATGGAATTCGGCAAAAAGCCGTTTGCCGTCGGCGAAAACGGCGGTATCCGCGGGCATGTCATTTATGCCTCCACACGACCCTTCGACGATCCGGCGCTATTGCTGCAGTTGAGCTGGGAGCCCGCGGTCCCCAACGTCACCGTCAATCTCTACCAGGTGGGCACCGCCCCTGATGGCAGCCGCTCCCTGAAGCTTGTGGACACAACCAAGACGACGAGCTGGGACGAGTGGGCACAGGGCTTCCGCAAGGATGCCAACGGGAACCTCGTGATGGCAACTGATGGCAACCCAATTCCGAACATGAACTGCCCGGGTCAGCAGGCCAGTGACCTGTTCTTCTTCACGTTGAACGGCCAACAGCAATGGCTCAATCCCGGCACCCCGCTGCCGTATAACTCGCAATTCAAGTGCTTCGACGGCATGCACAACTGGAACCAGATCCAGCCAGCACCATACGACGGCATGTACAAATTCCCCAGCGTTGTGGCGAAAGGGGAACCAAACAATCAGCTTCCGACCCTTCCATATTCGTTGGAGTTCGAACCGACGATTTACAAGACGAACTGCACAGTCTGCCAGCCCAACCCGGTCGACGGAACACCAATGCTGCCTGCTGGCAAGTACGTGGTCGAAATGATGGTTCCCGAAGGCTACGAACTGGTTAAGGAAGAAGATAAGAACATCCTGATGGGTGATGCGTATGAGGGTCCTGTCACGCAGCAGTTCGCAGGAGCGGGCAACATTTTCATCATGCCCGACCAGGCATCCGTCTACGCCGCCTACAATCCGAATAACACTCTCATCCCAAATACCAATCTCGGCGCTCAGCCAAGGCATGAGGGCGACACCGGAAGCATCGAGGCCTTCTGGCCATGCGTGGGTGAGACTCGCATTGTTCCCGATTGGATGAGCCTGTTCCCGGCTGCGGGACAGAATGCACCCTTCGCGGGAGCAAGCCGCCCTCTGTGCGACAAGAAGGAAGTCACACTGGAAGACCAGATGTCGGTTCTGGCGAAGTTCTACGTCTTCACGCCTGCCCATGTCGCTTCCCAATTCACGGGTTTGATCACCGACGACTTCACGGCGGAATTTGATCCTTTCTCTCCGCAGTATGGTGAGAAGTTTGCGCCTCCTTACATGCCGGTCGCGATCAAGGACTGGGCGGGCAACGACATTGGCCGCGTGTATGCGGACCAGTGGGGTGCTTACAACGGTCTGAACTTCACGTCGTGGGGCGTTAATCCGCCGGATCCAAGCGGCTACGTGCCCCAGATGATGGTGTTGTGCATGAACGATGCTGGCCAGAACGATCCGCTGTTCCAGCCTGCCTACAGCCAGTTCTGCTACGAACTGCCGTTCATGCCAGGTGAAGCAGCATACTTCGATACTCCCGTAGTGCCGAACTCCGCGTTCGCAGGCGCCGGCTACAACAATCCTGATTGCGCGTACCCGGACGCAACTCCTGCAGTGAAAGAAGTGGATGGCGACGGTATTGGACCATGGGTGGCGAGCACCAGTTCAGGCGCGGTCACGACCGTGACAGTTTCAAACGGCGGATCGGGCTATACCAGCGCCCCGGCTGTGATTTTCAACAACACCGGTACTGGCGGGACCGGAGCAGCTGCAACCGCGATCATCTCGAGTAGCGTGAGTGCAGTCACCGTCACCAATCACGGAAGCGGTTACTCCAGCGCACCTGCGGTAACGTTCAGTGCCCCGATCAACGGTGGAGCGACAGCGAAGGGCACGGCTGTGCTGACCGGCGGGGTCACAGCGATCTCTGTCGGAAACGGCGGCAGCGGCTACACCAGTGCTCCATCGGTGAACTTCAACAACACGGGGACTGGCGGCAGCGGCGCTGCAGCTAGTTCGAGGCTCAAAGTGGGCGCCGTGCCTTCGTTTACTCCGGGCACTGGCACCACTGGCTACAACAACTTCCCGACCGGCTTTAATTTCCCAATTACCGGAGGAGGTTGCTCGCTGTTGGGCGGTACCTGTGCTGTTGTGCATGTCACGGTTGGAACGACCGTACCGCGGCGCATCACGGCTGTATCGCTGGTCTCGGGCGGTAGTTACAGTTCGCGCCCTGGAAACAGCAGCGGCGTGGTGACAGTCTCCATCCCGTTTATCACCGGGTGCTCGGGCACCGGATGCGGCACGATCACACTGAATATGAGTGTGGGTGCAGTGAACATTTCAAACAGTGGCACGAACTACGCCAGCGCGCCGGGTGTCTCATTCACTGGCGGCAGCGGTTCGGGCGCAACGGCCACTGCGACGGTAACGAATACCGTGGTGGCCTCGGTGACTATCGACCAACCCGGGTCGGGATACACCAGCGCGCCTACCATCACCATCGCACCGCCGGCGAGTGGGGTTCAGGCGACCGCGACCGCGGCAATCAGCGGCCAGGTGGTTGCCGTCAATGTCACCAATCACGGCTCCACTTACAGCAGTGCGCCTACAGTCAGCTTCACCGGTGGCGGAGGCAGCGGAGCAACGGCTACCGCCAATGTCCGCACGGGCACGGCTAGGCTCACCATTCTGGCGCTTGGCGATCAGAGTGTGACTAACTACCAATACTCGGGGCCGTCGGCTACGCTGGCCCCCTACAACCAGAAGAGGACCACGCGTCATTATGGCTTCGGCAATGCGCAAGGCACCGTGGTGCTCGTGGACAGCACGGGCGGCAAGCATCCATTGACGAACGTCAATTGGAGCGATACACAAATTTCTGGCGATGTGCCTTCTATGCCGAACTGCTCGATTGCGCAACAGGCGCAGTATGGCGGTCTCGCCGCGCAGTGCGGTGAACTGGTCATCACTACGGCCGCGGGGAAGACGTCGATCGATACAGTTACGGTCACCATCGGCGGCAAAGTACCGCACGTACTCACTGGCGGGGAGACCATCCAGTCGGCGATCGATGCGGCCGCTCCAGGCGACCTGATCATCGTTCCAGCAGGCAAGTATCACGAGCTAGTGCAGATGTGGAAGCCGGTCCGATTACAGGGTGTCGGCGCCGCTTCCTCCGTCATTGACGCCAACACACATCCATCAGGCATCCTGGACGCGTGGCGCTCGCGCGTAAACTGCCTGTTCGGGCTGACACCGGATGGTAGACCCAGAACCGACGGCGATCCGTCTTGTGGCGGTTCGTGGGCTTACTTCTCATCGCAAGATCCGCAAGTCGACCGCTTACCACTCGAGGGCATTCTCGGTTGGGACACCACGACCAACGGCAACCTCGCCGAGCAGTTGCAAGAACCGACGCTGCTAGGTGCTTACGAAGGTGCTGGCATCACGGTCCTAGGTAAGGGCGTCAGGCTGTCGACCACTAACCCGTGGAGTGCCGGTGCATTCGGCGCGGCCGCCGAATCCGCGTTCCCTGCGGATGCCGTCCTTCTCACCGGCGCAGGGAATGGCACAAATTGCAATAACGGCGGCACGAACCGCTACCCCAGTAACTTCTACTGTAATCCGTCACGCATTGACGGATTGAGCGTCACCAACAGCTCGCAAGGTGGTGGCGGGATCCTGGTGCACGGCTGGGCACACAACCTGGAAGTCACCAACAACCGCGTCTACAACAATACGGGCAGCATGTCCGGCGGTATCAGTATAGGAATGGGTGAGACTCCCGATGCTTACCTCGCCGACCCGGCCGGAATTCCAGCTCCGGGCTCTTGCGGTAACTCAGGCACCACCGGCGTGGAACTTCCGTTCTGCTTCGACCAGAATGTTTCGATCAAGTACAACGCTGTCACTACCAACTCGTCGATGGGCGACGAACTGTTCTCATCCACTCCGGCAGGAGCGGGCGGCGTCACACTGTGTCCGGGCTCGGATGGTTACAAGCTCACCTTCAACTGGGTGTGCGGCAACCTGAGCACCGGCGACGGTGCCGGCGTCGCGCATCTAGGCTACAGCGAGAACGGTCTGATCGACCACAACACGATCCTGTTCAACCAGAGCACTAACCCGACCGTTCCAACCAGTGGAGGCGGTCTCATCATCATGACCACCGCCCCCGACGGCTTTGATCCTCAAGGCCTCGAGTGCGGTACTACGACCGACGTTGATTGCGCACCGGGTCTAGGCGACGGGACTGGTCCGGGCTTGGTGATTAACGCAAACCTAATCATGGGTAACTCCGCCGATAGTGGCAGCGGCGGCGGGATCCGCTTCCAGGGCGTAAACGGAACGGAGGTTTCACGTTTCCCGACGTCGCCCACACGTTGGTATTCTGCCTCTGTCACCAACAACATCATCGCCAACAACGTGGCCGGCTGGGATGGTGCGGGCATCTCGCTGGTTGATTCGTTCGCGGTGAACATTATCAACAACACAATCGTTTCCAACGACAGCACGGCCTCTTCCGGTGCGCTGTCGAATACCTTCCGCTCCGGTCTGGCAAGTTCCGACCCGGCAGCGCAGTGCACGTCGGCGAGTTCACAGTTCTGCGCGCCGAATTCGCCCCCCCAACCGGCCGGAGTTTCAGCCGCCCCCAATAGTGCGAACATGATCGCTTCCTTCCAAGGGCTGAACATCACCTGTCCGACTGGGCATCCAAACTGCAGGTCGGTGTCGTTCCCCGAACTCTACAACGACATCATCTGGCAGAACCGGGCTTTCAACATCACTGTGGGATCGCTAAGTCCGACGTACCAGCAGAACATCGTTCAGCTGGTGCCGACACTGAACCAGGCATTTACTGGTGAATGCGTTTCCGCCAGTTCCAATAATTACTGGGACATTGGCGTGCGCGGCGATGCAGGCGCACTCAACCACGGCTCCGGAGTTACGCTGACGCCTATCTCCTCGGTGCTGTCTAGCGGTGATTACCTCACGAGCAATCACAACTCAGGGTCGGATCCGGTGCTGGTAAGTCAGTACTGCAATGGCTCGCGCGTGCCGCCGGAGTTCGGCGGGATGGGATACAACGTGCCGCCGGGAACCAATGAAGGAAACGTTCCTACGCCCGTGTTCAATTTGACGGCAAACGCGACGACTGACGAGGGCAACAACTGGATCAATATCAGTTGGGGTCCGCTGACCATGACCAGAGCTTCCGATAGCAACATCCTGGGTAATTACGCGCTAGGCTCAGGGTCTACGGCCATCAACTACATCACCTCACTAAACTCGCTGGCGACATACAATGCAGCGCCGAACACGGACTTTTTCGGCAACGGCAGAAAAGGGAATCTCGGCAGCGATACGTCGGTTGATGTCGGAGCAGTGGAAGGCGCTATGACCTCGGGCGGCAATGGCACGGCCAGCGTTGCGCCCACCGCGGTAAACTTCGGTACGTTTGTCGTCGGTGGTGCGGCTCTTCCGAGCCAGACGCTGACACTCACTAACAACAGCGGTGTCATCGTGAACGGCATCGCGGTGGCAATCGCGACCACCTCTCCGGTCGGGAGTCCCAACGTCTTCTCCCGAACTGGCGGAACCTGTTCCGGAACCCTCGCGAACGGTGCCAACTGTACGATCGTCGTGACGTTCACGGCCCCCGCTAGCGTGACTACGGCAACAAACTACGCGGGCAACGTGACCCTTACGGACTCGTCAAGCGTAACCATCGTTGGCTCGCCAGTAAACTTGGCAGCTTCGGTGTCCCCCGCAGCGAGTAGCGCGCGCGTCTCGCCGCCATCCCTGACGTTCGGCAACCAGTTGGTTGGCACTCTCAGCTCGACTCGAGACATAACAGTCACCAACAACGGTAACCAGGCTCTCGCCGGCGGTAGTTTCACCGGGATTGCAGCGCCGTTCGCGCGAGTGACGACTGGCACTTTCCCAAGTGGAGCTCCGAATTGCGGGACGACCTTGGCGGTCGGCGCGTCTTGCACCGTTCGAGTTCGGTTCGCGCCGACCGCGGCTGGCCCGTTTAGCGGATCTGTGGCGATCAGCTATACCGGTGCAACTGTTTCACCTGCATCAGTGAGCCTGAGCGGCACAGGGACGAGTATCACCGTTGCGTTCGCGGGTCCTACGCCCTCCTTACAAAACGGGTCGTCGAGCGCACACAACGGCACTGTGACGGTCACGAATAACAGCGGTGCTGCCGTGCAGTTGACCAGCTCGGCCAGTGTCACCAAAGTATCCGGTCCGGGAGGGAACAACACGTTCAGCATCGTCAATAACGGAACTACATGCACAAACGGTGCGAACCTGCAGAGCGGTGGCACGTGCAATATCGTGGTTCGTTACACGCCGCCGCTTGGCAGCACGAGCTTGGCAACTGGACACGTTAACATCAACGTCACGCGACCGGACTCAAGTGGCGGCTCGCAGACGAAGAGCAGTTCCAACTTCAGCGCAAACTAACAACCCGACCAGGCCGGATACCCACAACCACGTGGATGTCCGGCCTGTACCACAACCAGCTTAAGGCTGTGATCATCGGGCCGAACGGCAGTGAAGGAGAAGGGAAGTAAATGTTGGGCAAACAGAGTCTGCGTGCAGGAGCTTTCATCCTCATTTTGGTCCTCGCTGTCACTGCGTCGAATGCAGCGGCGCAAAGCACGGGGCCCAATTCATCGCCTAAAGCACCCACCAGCACGACGCAGTCTCAAGCAGCAACTCCTACCAAACCACCGACTATTTCGGCGGACGGACAAACAACGGGCAAGCTCGGCGGCCCAACTCAATATCCGAGGTATCGCTTCAGCCATCGCGCCAAGCTGCACTACGGATTGGTGTGGGGAGTTGACTCGCTCAGCGTTAAATCCGTGGAGTCTGGTCAGATAATGCGGTTCGCATACCGCGTGTTGGATCCAGAGAAGGCAAAGACGCTGAACGATAAGAAGGTCGAGCCGTACCTGGAATGTCCCCGCGCGCGTGTGAAGCTGGCGATTCCCCAGATGCCCAAGGTCGGGAAGTTGCGTCAGACCGGCACACCAGAAGAAGGCAAGTTGTACTGGATGGGCTTTTCCAACAAGGGTAACTTCGTGCGGAAAGGCGATCGTGTGAATGTGGTGATTGGGCAGTTCCGAGCCGATGGACTTATCGTAGATTAGGGCTAAACGTAGACGTCTCCTTCGCGGCTCCTCCCCGCCATTGCAGTCTTGCTGCAAGTCAACTGTGTGGGTGTAAATCCGAACAACGTGTGCAGAAGAGATCCTTACCGAACACTCAACGCCCTGATCGCTGCGCTCAGTGGTGCAGAACGAGTGCTGCTAATGGCTGTTCTTTTCGGCTGCGTCCTGTTTCCTGTTGCTCAAGCGCAATCCAGCGACGGGACAAATAAGACTGATGCAATTGCCGGCGACCTCCTGACGATGCGTCAAAGCCCCTTTTCGCGGAAGCTGATGCCCCCTGGCACAACTCAGGATCACATCACCAACTTGGCTGAAAGCCATAGGCGAAGGCGCCTGACTCTTGATGACCGCTTGAAAGTGCTGGCCAAGACTTTGGATTTGTCGGACGCTCAGAAGACAGCCGTAGCGACGATCCTGGAAGAACGACAACGCGAAGCTCTTCATCTCCGACTTGACTCATCCATCAACGGGAACACACGGATGGAGCGCTTCCGCAGTCTTCAAGATAATACTGTGGAACGAATCCGTGAGATTCTTAACGACGAGCAGAAGATGAAATACGATCCGCTGGCTTCGCGAAAACTACGGCCCGCTCCCGACCAGCGGACAGTGGAAGATTGGCTGGAACTCACAAGCCCTAAGTAAGCGGGCCGGCATTCAGGCTAGTCTCGCGCCGTGCGTGTCATTTACGGGAGCAGGGATCGTCTTTGATGCCCAACGCAGTCGCGGCCTTGTCGTGATGCGCTCGGGTGTACCACGAGGGCGCATACTCTTCCAGAAGTTCGTACAAGGTCCGGAGTGCATCCTCTAGTCGGGAATGATCCGCCTGCGAATCGGTATGGAAGGTTGGACGGCCAACCCTCTCCTTTCTTAGAGCCGAGTCCTTGATCACAGTTTTTGCCCCGTCTTTAAGCCGCTCTTGCTGAGACATTGCGGACAGACGACAACCGCGCTGGTGGAATCGGGTAGTGGCGAACCCGAGGGAGAAAATCTATTTAATAGTACACGGAAAGCGCGGCTTCCGCAGGTAAAAGAGGTGCAAGGAGAATGTAAAGTAGTGCTAACGAATGCTGCTCGTTGTACGTTCACGACACGATAACGAGCCTGCTTGCTGCGATTTACCGGTATTCGCTTTCAAGAGGCTCCAGATCTGGGTATGAAAGACATTGCCCGCTCAGCCAAAGCCGTGATAGTCAAGCTCGGATTTACCCCGAGATTCGCCGCGATCACTGATCCGTCACAGATATACATATTGGAATAACCGAAGACTCTATGTTGATGGTCGACTACACCCGTTTTGGGAGAGTCGGCAATAAGGCACCCCCCGATACAGTGAGCTGTTCCCGGTACGTTGAACAGAATTTCGGGCAGCATGCTCATGGGTGTTCCGCCAGCGACCCGGGCACACGTTTTGGCAAAGTCGTTTGCTCTCGGAATGTATGTGGGAACCTTGTTTCCACGACTGATCAGCTGTTTGCGGAATGGAAAGAACCATGGTCGTTCCCAGCCCATCTCAATAGAACCGTCGAGTGCTTGCATGCACAGTAGGATGACTGACTCACGCGCCCAGCCAAAAGGTTGCAGAACACGAAGAGTTCTGACCGGATGACGGATAAATTCAGAAGCGACGTTTCTGATCCATAATGCGATGCGTCGAACTCCAGGTTTTCCATCGGTGAGTATCGTGGTGAGAAAACTCATGGCATCCGACCCGCTCGGATAACGAACCGCTTCGATATGGGTATGCTCATCAATGTAGACACGAGAGCCGATTGCTATGCCCTTGGACAAATCGTCGGTCGAATGAGCGACGCGCAATCCGATCAGGGATTCGGAGTTCGTTCGTACGTGCTTGCCGACTTGATTACTGATGCGGGAGAGGGCACCTGTTTCTTTCAGGCGGAACAGAAGTTCCATTGTTCCTAAGGACGACGCCGCAAACACGACGCCACGACAAGTGAAGCGCCGGCGACGTCTAGGGATGAGCGTTGATGTGTTCACGGTCTGGATTGAATACCCGGCCGACCCATCCGCAACCTTTCCAAGTGGACGCACATCCACGACCTTGGATTCAGCAAAGATCTGCGCTCCGGATTTTTCGGCTAAATACAGGTAGTTCACGTCGAGCGAGTTCTTGGCGCCGTATCGGCATCCCATGATGCAGCCACCGCAAGCTGTACAGGTGGTCCGAGAGGGTCCGTGCCCAAGAAAGAAAGGATCGAATACTTTCAGCCCGCCGGGCTGGCCCTCGGGAGACTGCAAAATTCCAACGCGAGTTGGCGCGAAGCTATCGGCGACGCCGTCCACGGCAGCTGCGGTTGCGAGCAGTTGGTCCGCGGGGCCGAGGATCCTATTCTCTATCACTCCGAGCATGTATTCCGCGGTTCGATAGTGCGCTGGCATTTGGGCGGTCCAATCGGCTAGGCCTGTCCAGGTCCCGGAATGCCATACCTTATCCGGCGGAGCTAATAGAGTCGCAGCGTATGTGATCGATCCCCCGCCGACTGCGCAGCCATGGAAGATGGTTGCGTGACGGAAAAATCGCATGTTGAAGAAGCCTCGCAAACCGAGCCTGGGTCGCCAAAAATAGCGGTGGAGAGCCCAGCTGGTGCGAGGTAGATCCTCGGGATTCCATCGCCGCCCCATCTCCATGACGGCGACGCGATACCCCTTTTCGGAAAGGCGAAGTGCCGATACGCTTCCGCCGAATCCGGAACCGATCACGATGTAGTCGAAATCTAATTGATCATTGCGGGGCAGCATAGAAGCCCCACTTCGGGTCTTCACAGTTGCGAGTTATGCGTAATCGATGGGATGTTTCTCGAACCAGTGTTCGTCGCGAACTTTGTTGACATTGTTGAAGGCCCCGGAAGCCGCCGTCGCGGTCAGGCGGCGTGTTTCCCATGCCACTCCAGCTGTAAACCCGATCGCTCCGCCGAGTATTGCGAAAGCAAAAATCTTCGCAGCAGACCGGGGGCGTCCGGTGCCGGAAGCGCTCGCCATTATTCCAATGCAGGCGCCTACGGCGGCGGGGAACCATGCGTGTCGCGCAGATTCATGAAGCATGGGATCCAAGGGTCTTCCGTGAAGGAATTCCCGCTGCGCCGACAAGGCGCCCTCTATTCCCGAATTCAACAATTTCAAGCCGTAATCAACTTCAGACTTAGACCACTCACGCAGAGTCATGGGATGTGCTCCCGAAGAATACCTAACCGTAGTACACCACTCCTGCGGGCGAGAGTCAGCAGCCGAGGTCACACCGTATCGTGAGGTCGAACGGCTGCCGGACGCGAGGTACTGGAGCTGGATAGCCGCGAGTCGACTGATCCCCGGCTGTCACTTCTTCGTCTTACGAGTCGATCGGGGCCGCGTGTTTCTTTTCTTCGGCGAGGAGGTTGGCCGAGCGTTGATCCTCACCAATGATTCCAGTTCGGCTACCCGCTCTCGCAGGGCAGCCACTTCTTGATCGTTATCTTTACTTCCGCGGGGCAATGCGTCTCCGGAAAGAAGCCGTTTCATGGTTTCGACCGGCGAGAGAATTGCCGATTCTACTTCGGTGAGCCGGTTCTGAACCGTGTCCTGTACCTTCTGATAGGTATCGAAAGCGGATTTCAGATACCACATCAGGAATTCCTGTCGTACCTGG
Source organism: Terriglobales bacterium (assembly GCA_051984555.1). Lineage (GTDB taxonomy): Bacteria > Acidobacteriota > Terriglobia > Terriglobales > Acidobacteriaceae > Gp1-AA122. The sequence continues at coordinate 32,845 of JBPYEW010000199.1, forward strand.
TCTGAAGCCATGATGATCTGGCGAAGGAGTTCGAGGGGTAAACCAGTAGGCCGTTCTTTCGTGTGTTCAGTAATGATTTGGGTAAGCACTACCCGGGTCAGATCTTGCCCGGTGCTAGCGTCTATAACCTGGACATCCTTGCCTTGCTGTACGAGAGCGGCGATGTCCTCGAGGTTCACGTATCGGCTTCCGTTGGTGTCGTAAAGTCTGCGGTTCGGGTATTTCTTGATGATCGTTGTATCGGGTTTCATATTGGGAATGATGTATGTTGCACCGCACAAAAATGCCAGCTACATATTGACACAGAGTGCCACTAATCCTACATTCTAACTAATGCTGCAACGCAGCAATTCGGAGGTAATTATGCCCGTAACAGAAAAGAGCGACCGTCCCCCCCGGGAGCTGTCTTTCGTATCTCTGCTGTCCGACTGGGCACAGCAGGGGGTCCAGAGTTTGTTTGCTACGCAGCGTATTCTGCTGGATCTAGCCATGCGCCAGAATGCCAGCGTGATGCATGCGATGCGCGAACAACTGTCGAATCCTCATCACTCTCCTACAGCTATTTTGAGCGAAATGGTAGGCGAAGGCATGACGAATTTTATCGAGGGGCAGAAAGTGCTTCTCGATTTGGCACAGCAACAAAACAAGATCCTCATGAGCGGCGTCAAGGAACGTATTGGGGAATGGCCTGCGGCGCATGCCATTGCTGATACGCTGCGGCGCAGCGTGGATACTTTTATCGGAATGCAACAGGAGTTCCTTAAGATCGCTCACAAGCAGAGTCACGAATGGGTGGAGTCTGCAAAGAACGGGAAACCGTTCGAAGGGGAGCGCCTGATCGAACTCGGCCGTGAGAGCATGGAGAGCTTTATCAAGGCACAGAAGGAATTTCTGGACGTCATTGCTGACGAGACGGCGAAAGCAACCGGCAGCAAGCACACGGCTGCGGCGAAGAAGTTAAAGAAAACCGAGCTGGCCGAGTTGGCGCGCCAGGCAACGCAGACTTTCATTGATGCTCAGAAGAAGATGTTTGATGTGGTTGGAAAGCAGATGAACGTCAACGTGAAGGCGGCCGGAAAGACCATGGAATTGCTGAAACCCTTCCCGTTTGTTCCTTTCGCGGAACTGACTAGAGAAGGTGTGCAGAGTTATGTTGACGCCCAAAAAGCGCTCATGGACGCGATGCTGAAAGGGCAGAAACATGAACCCGTAACGCGTGGCAAACGGGCACGCCCAGCGAAGAAACAAGCAGCAACTGCGGGCGCAGCCTGATTTTGTATCGGGGATTCCGTTCGGGAGCGCAAACCAGCGCCCGGAGTCCTCTGCGCCGACGGACCTGAGCACGAGGTTCGTCGGCGCTCTTGCATGCGAAGCTGTTGCGAAATTCATCACCGAGCACAGACAGCTCGACTGAGCAACCTGGAAAATAAGACGCGCGTCTGACAGGCAGCAAGATTGGTGGCGGCTGTTGAAACGAAATAGTAGACAAGCAATGAAAATTCCGGGTACTCTGTATCGCCACCACACACGCAGTCTGGTCAGACAAGAACCAATTCTTAAGTGGGTAAGTAGCACGGGCCCAAGGGGCCATCGTTAATTGTGTCAGCGCGGTTGTGAGGTTGCGGCTCGAACCAGAGTCCTGCAACAGCTAACGTATGGCTAAGGCTCGAAATGTTATTCGCGAAGATGGGGAAGCGAACGTCTCACTTTGGACTGAGGCGTTGTTCGCGACCGAGCTTCTGTTGCTGCATGCATCTCCCGTGTTCTACGGGTTTGGCGTTTCCCGCGGCGATGGCGCCGGCGTCGTCATCATCCCCGGATTCCTCGGAACCGACATTTATCTGACCGAGCTTCATGCATGGCTGGCGCGCATCGGCTACAAGCCATATTTTTCGGGTATTGGCATCAATGCGGATTGCCCGAACCTCCTGATCCAAAGAAAATTAAGCGAAACCATCGACAGGGCGCTTGCCGAGACAGGCCGTAAAGTTCACCTGGTGGGGCATAGCCTGGGCGGCGTCATCGCACGCTCTGCGGCTGGTCAGAGGGCGAGAGATATTGCTTCGGTGATCACGCTAGCTTCCCCATTCCGCGGCACGGTTGCCCATCGGACGATTCTTCAGGCTGCAGAAGCTGTTCGTAAAGCGATTGTTCAGCAGCGTGGGCGTGGCGTGCTGCCTGATTGCTACACCGGTCGTTGCACTTGCGATTTCATTGGATCACTGCGGCGGCGGATACCCGACTCAGTCCTAGAGACTGCGGTTTACACTCGTCACGATGGAATCGTAGATTGGCAGTGCTGCGTCACCGATGACCCCGAGCGAGATTTCGAGGTTCCCGGTACGCACGTGGGCATGGCATTTAATCCCTCAGCGTACATGATCATCGCGCAGCGTTTGGGTATGGCCCGAGCCGATTCGCGCAAGAACGGCCTCCGGGTACTGAATTAGACACTCCCATTTATGCCGGTGCGAATCACTGGCGGACGCTCGAGTGTGTTCTGCAAGGCTTGCAAGCCCAATCGTCCAGGAAATAACAAGGCACTGCACTGAAGTTGCATCCAGTCTCCGAAAGTCAGCGGCGAGCCGATTGTCTTCCAACTTCCTTTCCACGTGTCCAAGATGTGACGAACCATCACGGATTCCATGCTGAAATCGGGAGCGCCTATTTCATGAAGAATGCCGTCGAGCGTAAACAATGCTTTGCGGAACATAATTAAGGAAGGGGGAAGACGGACGCCCTTCCAGGCAATTGCTTCCAGCAGGTTCATCGCATCAACTGCAGTAGGGATTTTCTTGGCGGACAACCGATTGAGATATTCCGTTATCAACTCGCGGACATGGCGCCTTTTCGAACGGTCTCTTCTCCCTTTGGGACTCAATCGCGTGACTGCCTCCGTTACGCCAACTGGGTCGCGGAGAAACATCATCAGGAAGAGCATAGCGAGATTGCGACGATCGACCCGGGTCAACCGTTCGGTCAGCGCCCAGTCCAAAATGATGAGCTCGCTCCGGCTTCGGTCGTACAGCAGGTTTCCCGCGTGGGGATCGGCATGAAACATGGCATCGCCGCTAGGGGCGAACAAAGGAACCGCGATAAGCGCGTCCACCAGTCTGGATGACACCTGAGCCCTTTCCCAGAGCGGCGCGCGTCGGACAGCATCCGTGATTTTTTTCCCCCGTTCTTCCGTGATGGCAGTGATTTTCGGAGTACACAACGGTTGAATGACATGTGGAACCCGAACACACGGTATCGAAATGTATAGGCGCTCCGCATTTACTAGTGTGTCCTGCTCACGGGAGAAATTGACCTCGTGCTGTAACAACCGTCGTACATCATTGAACGTGTCGGGAAGAACATGGGGAGCAAATCCGTAAGCACGAGACTTTGCCCCAAGATGTTTTGCCAGGCGGGCAAGAAGTTCCATATCCTCGGAAAAGCATGCAGGGATGTACGGTTTAAGGACCTTAAAAACTCCGCGTTGACGGCGGTGAGTTTCTGGATTCGCCCAGGTAAAGCGAACCACGGCGCTGACGCTGGCTTCGGAAAAAAGACCTGGCCTAATCTGCACTCCGTAGGAGTCAAGTTGCGATCCTAGTTCAGAGACGATGATCTGGCGCACATCATCTGGGTTAACGTCACTGATTCCATTTTCCAACTCGGAGAGTGCTTTACGCAGAGGTGCGGGTAGATGTTTGTTTCGTGCCAGGACCTGACCTAGCTTTTGCAGTCCGGGGACTCTTGCAATCAACTTAAGCAGGCGAATCTCTGGTTGCGTGTCGGCTGGTAGCTCGATCTGCTCCACTAACTTTGGGGCAAGCCGCGGCGTAGAAAGGCGCGCAAGCATAAAGCTCATCGCCTCGCTTACCAGCGGCCGCCAATGTGCATACGTTTCTGGGACAAGTACTTCGACGGGCAGGAATTGCAAAACCCACGACGCCATTTGGTCGCGAAACGTCTCTCCGCGGTGACTATCGAGGATAGTCTCAACCGTCCTGATCTTCTCAGACTGTGAAACATCCGCCGCAAGCAGGGAAAAAAGCAGCTCTCCTGGCGAGAGTTCGGTTCGGCCCGGGATGGCGTTCGGTGCGGCCATTTACTTCGTCCCCCATGAATCTAGTCGTGACCCACCATCTCCAGAACGGCGCCCGTCGTTGTGGTGTATGTCTCAACGGCACCCGCCGGGCGATCGAGCAAAATGCGCGCTTTCGCAAAACTGTTGTTCAGGACTTCGAAATTTCCGCTGCAGTCTGTCTTCATGTATGCGAGCACATGTTTGCTGCGGCCTGCTCCATCTATATCAAGGTGTACCCGAAGACCGTCTCGAGTAGAACAGTCCAGTTCCCATGCAAGCGTCTCTTGATCCCGCCTGATCTCATGGAGGTCACGAAAGATGATCTTCCTGCTCTCATGCCAGAGGACAGCTTTTCGGAACTTCATGCCGAGCGGCATGTCATAGGTGAGGGCCTCGAAGCTGCTCGACGACCCGTCAGCGCGAACAAAATACACATGCGCCCATGTCCAAAAACCGCGATGGCGGTACCCGCAATTGTGTCCTTGCAGACCACAGCCCAGCGGGTTTCCCTGAAATACACGATCATCAAGCGTGACTTGTCCTGAGAACAGAGCGTTTGAGTGTGGTGTCCGCGAGAATCCGATCCATCCCTTATCACTCATGGTGGTGCGGAATGTGGACCGATAATGCAGGTTCCACGAGACATGATGGCCATCGGCTTCCAATGCGCCCTTACAGGAACTCTCGTCAATTCCGTTGCTCCCAATATGGAAGTGGAAGGGAGAAGATCCTCGATCGCTCAACTCCACTCGATCCATGTCGAAACCACAAATGAAAGTTTGCGGGGATGCCCCGGCGGGGAACCATGTCGCCCAGATTTGCGCAGGCTTCAGGCGATCATGTTGGTTGTCGCCGTTCGTCGCAGCGCAGCCATGTCGGCCCGGGTTGGTGAGCAGATACCGAAACCACCACGCCCCCGAGCCATCCGCGAGACCGAAACGAACGAACCAGACTTCGTACCGGCGGCGTGCAGACAGCGATGAGTAGAGTTCGTTGAGCGTTTTCACAGTACAGCTTTGCTGAGCGGTGTCAATCCGCCGCGACCAGTGTTGACGGCTGTTCTGATTCCGTGGCTGGAGGTCGCATCTCTTTTGTCGGCGAAGAGACCCGCCCTACGGGTGTAGATCTGGATAAAGAGGATTTTATACTTCGTTTTGTGGCAGCTTTTGATCTGATTCGCCTACGGGGCACAGATGTGCGCTTAACCTTCGGCGGATAGTGCTCGGTGGCGCGCTCAAGGTCTGAGAGGCTGTCGATCAACAGAGTCTCCAAACGTGAGAGATCGGGAGCGGCATGCACGTCGCCACTGAAACCGAAATAAGTCACGCCGTTGTAGCTGAGGATGGCGCAGTTCATCGCCATTTCACCGCCAACTGGCACGTAAGGGTACCACTCCAGCATTTTGTGACCGAGCAAGTACAGCGGTGTGTCGGGTCCGCGTACATTGGTGCAAACCAGATTGAAAGGAGTGACCGGCAGCAGGCTGGCTATCGGCCCGACTAAAGCTTGAAGAGGCGCCGGCGCTGTTCCAGCCAGGCCGCCCAGGAGAGCTACCCACTCCGCCACGTGTGCGCGCTTCAGAAATTCGGTTCGTTCGTGTACCGCATCCAGAAGGCGCTTGGGATTTTGGACATCGAGAGGTATTGTCACCGGCAGCAGAGAGATACAGTTGCCTAAATCGGCGACATTTCCCGTTCCGCGTACATTGACTGGCACCATCATCCGGAGTAGCCGCCCTTTGAGCTTGTCACCATGCAACTCCGCATACCGAGCGATGGTGAGGGTGACAAGGGCCAACACGATGTCGTTATGGGTACCGCCACATTTTGCCCGGATTGATTTGATCGAGGACGTTGGGATTCGCGCCCAGGCGAATTTCTGCGGGCCGCGATAGGAAACGTTGAAGAACAGCCGTTTGGTCGGGGATACCAGTTCCGGCAGAAACTTGCCGAATTGTTGGGATGGCCATCCAGTCGGCGCGAGGAAGCTTTCGCCGATGTTGAGTAGGTCAGCCTGCGCCGCGAGTGCACGATCTAGCAGGTTGGAATAGCTGCTGATGCACGCGTCGAGCAGTTGGCCCCAAGGGTCCATCTGTTGTTGGGCAGTCTTTTTTGTATTCCTGTTCTTGGGCGCACCAGATTGTTGCGTCAGTTCCGTGTCCATTAAGACAGACATCAACCCGACACCTGCGATTCCGTCCGCAAGACAGTGGTGAACACGAATAACTACGGCGGTGTGCTCTTGCCGCAATCCATGCACGACCGTGAAATCCCAGAGAGGATGTCGTCGGTCCATACCCGTACTGAAGATGCGGCCTGCGACATCTTTCAATTCAGCGTTCGTCCCGCGTTTCAAGGTGACTTCGTGAATGTGATTGCAAATGTTGAACTCGGGATCGTCTTCCCAGGTGGGAAAGCCGATGTTCATGGGTGCTGTCACGACGCGCTGATAATAGCGAGGTAAGAGAGTTAGCTTCGATTCTATTGAGCGCATCAGTTCCGTGAGGCTGAGCTTGCCTTCGAAGATGCTCACGGACGCGATATTCATGGGCATGCCTTCGCGTTCGAGATAAAAGAAGAGTGCATCGCCCCATGACAGCCTGTTACCGTTGCCACCGTTACCCATTACATCCTCCGCTGTCACCGTAGCAGGGATTTGCAGACCCTCGCTGAGCTAAATCCTAGAATTCGCTTTGCGCATCCGCAGTGATTTACGACAACCACGAGAGTGACCCGTTACGCAGTTGCTTCCTGGGTGCGACTGGACTCAGTTGCATGACTTCGACCATCGTAAGCAGCCCACAGCAAGTCTTCCAACTCGCTCATCAGAGGCATTCGCGGATTCGATCGCCACGAAGGATCATCGAATGCGATCTTGGCCAGTTCAGGTACAGCCCGCTGGAAATCGTCTTTAGAGATGGCTAACTGTTCGATGGAGCGCGGCATACCTACGTGCTCGAGCAATGCCTCGGTGGCAGTGATCAGCGAAGCTACCCGTTCCTCTACCGTAGTCCCGCCGAGCCCTAACAGCTCCGAAACAGTCGCGTATTTTCGGTGAGCTACATAGCCAGCCTGATTGGGAGACGGCATGAACTTCGTGGGAACCGAGGCGTTGTATCGCATTACGTGTGGCAGCATCAATGCGTTTGCGCGGCCGTGGGCAACGCGGAATCGAGCTCCGAATGCATGCGCTAGCGCATGGCATACCCCGACCGACGCATTCGAAAAGGCCATCGCGGCAATCGTTGCAGCATTGTGCATCATGTTGCGCGCTTCTTCATCCTCTGGGTGGTCATATGCGGTCGGCAGGTACTTGAATACGAGTCGAATGGCCTGCATTGCGTGCGAGTCGGTATAGGCCGAGGCAAAAATTGACACGCCCGCCTCAAGGGCGTGGGTGAGAGCGTCAATGCCCGTATCTGCAGTCAGACCCTTCGGCATTGACATTACGAATCGCGGGTCGACAATGGCAACATCAGGAGCCAATGAGTAGTCGGCGAGCGTTACCTTGCGTCCGTGGTCTTTGTCAAACATGACCGCGAATGGAGTCACCTCACTGCCGGTTCCGCTAGTCGTGGGAATGGCGATCAGCCGTGCATGATTGGTCTTCTCTTTGGGATACTCTACGACCCTCTTTCTCAGATCGAGGAATGGCGCAGCTAGTTCGCAGAAATCCGCTCCAGGAAATTCATATTTCAACTTCATCAATTTTGCTGCGTCGATGACGGAACCGCCGCCGAGGGCGATGATCTGGTCAGCTTTATAAAAGGTCAATGCTTCGACACCTTGCATGATCACCTTAATCTCAGGCTCAGCATCCGGAATCACCGTGACGTGCACGTGCGTGTCGGCTGGGATGCAACGGCGAACCGTATCGACATGTCCAATCTTTTCGAGCGGTGGATTGGTGATGATCACCGTCGTTCGTGTTGGGAAGTTCGATAGATTCTCTACCGCGTTCAGGTTGAAATAAATCTGGTTTGGTACGCGGAACCACATGTGCGGTGGAGTCCTCTTAGCCATGCGTTTGATGTTCAGGTAGTGATAGACATTGACGTTGTCGGTCGTGCTGTTACCGCCTCCGGTACCACAGCCGAAGGAAAAGGTTGGTACCAAATCGTTGTAAACGCCGCCCAGAGCTCCGATAGAACCTGGCGAATTGACGATGATGCGCCCGGCGTTCATGAGGTCACCGAACTTGCGAATCAGCGGTTCGTTGCGAGAAAAAACGACAGCGGTATGTCCCAGGCCGCCGGCGTGATTTACCGCCACGCAGACCTTCAAAGCTTCTTCCTGCGTCTTCGCACGGTAGACCGCCAGCACGGGGAAGAGTTTCTCAACAGACAGCGGATACTCGGGACCCACCCCTCGAATTGGGGCAATCAGGAGCTTGGTGTGGGGCTTCACGGGAAGCCCGATGAAGCGCGCAATTGTTGTTGCTTTCTGCCCAACAGCCATCGGCTGCATGAAGCCGGTCTTCGGATCAATGACTGTGCGGCCTAGTAGTGTGGTCTCCTCTTCACTGCAGATATGCGCTCCGAGTTCTTCGAATTTCTTCAATACAGCATCGTAGATTTCATCATCAATCACGGCTGTCTGTTCGGATGCGCAGATCGTTCCGTTGTCGAAAGTCTTGGAGGTGATGATGTCTACCACGGCGAGATTGAGATCGGCTGATTTCTCAAGATAGACCGGCGTGTTGCCGGGCCCGACACCAAGAGCCGGTTTGCCCGAACTGTATGCGGCTTTCACCGCGTTTGGGCCGCCGGTCGCGTCGATCAAGGCAACATCCTTGTGATGCATAAGGAACGCATTATCGTCGAGGGTATGAGATTCCAGGCAGTTGAACACACCTTCCGGAGCACCATGATGGCGCGCAGTCTCATACATGATCTTCACAGCTTCCGAACAGCAGCGCCATGCGTTCGGATGAGGACTAAAAATCACGGCGTTCCTAGTCTTGATCGCCATGATGCATTTGAAAATCACTGTCGATGTTGGATTGGTAATGGGGAGAAGAGACAAGATCACGCCGACGGGCTCTGCTAATTCAATGAGTCCACGGTCCGGATATTCCCGGATCACACCGACGGTGCGTTTATCCTTGACGTAGTTGTAGACGAACTCGGTAGCCACCATGTTCTTGATGACCTTGTCTTCAAGCACGCCCAAATGCGTTTCTTCCACTGCGAGACGGGCCAGGTTTTGCGCCTGCTCCAAGCCCGCCAGGACCATGGGCTTAACGATCCGATCAACGTCCTCCTGAGTGAACGTCGCGAAGACCTCGGCCGCAGCTTTCGCGCGGCTGACTAATTGCTCGAGAAAAGAAAGGCGTTCATTCGTCGGTTCGGTGCCGCCAGCCTTAGGAACAAGGTGTGGTTGTTCCGTCGATGAGGTGGAGGAAGTCGAGGGAACGCGAGCAGGTCTAGGCGACTCATTCAGTACTTGAGTTGTGGTCATGACGGCTCCCGATGCGAGTAGGCCCTGGGCTGATACGAGCTTAGGCGGGCATGAATAGCAGTGCGGTGACGTGTGCCCGTCACCACGGTGACCTGTGAGCAATTCAGAGATCGGAAGTAGTGCTTCGGCCTCTCGCCCTAGCCGCCGATCTACAGCATCACCAGCAAGGACCTCGTTCACCCGGCAGTGTCGGCCGTTGGCGCATGCTGCACCCCAACCAGAGGATCGAAATACGTGCTGGTGCTTTCTTCGCTCAAATTGATTTCATCCGAGTGCAGAGCGCTCAGACACGCAGCGCAGCGCGACCCGTCCATGAAAACGATCTCTGAATCGCACTCTTCACAAATGGCACATCTCATCTCTTTCATGTTGTTTCTCCAAGTCGGATCCGTGCACTTCTGCCTAAGCGATGGCTGCACTCTGTGGCCGAGCATTGGGTCTGGTGACGTGCGGAGATAGACTGCTGACAAACGGAGCCACCGCGGGTTTCTGGGTCGGCTCGGGCGTAGGCTTGAGCGTTACAGGGACTACGCGTGTACGCTCTTCGAATAAAAGTCGTCTTATAGAGCGGAGGTCATTTAGGATTCGGCGGCTCCTACTGACATGAAGTTGTAGCTTTTCGAGGTTGTAGACTGCCAACCTCAATGCCTCGATGCGCCGTGAAGCTTTGGAGGAGGATTCTTTCTGAACATCCTGTTCGATATCTTTTTTTGTGTCGGTGACAATTTCACATAAGAGAGCAAGGAACTCATGAGTGCTTTCGATGCTATCGAAGGGTCCGGACGCTTCGTATTTCATCGCGGTTCTCCTGACGGGGTTGGTGGAGGGAACCTGGGCCCGCGTTGTGGTCCAAAGAGTTCGCGTTAGTTTGTTGTCTTCCAGTGGTCGACCGAGAGTCGATAACGGTTCATGCGAGGAGCAATCTAAACAATGTTGGTGAAGTTAGTTGTTGCCGCTTCCAGTGCACATGCCGTCGCAGTCTTGGCAGTCCTGCTGACCATTTTTGTGACCTGCCTCGATCGAAGTCTGTGATGCGGGGCACGAAGAAGCGTGACCAGCCAGAGATGGCATTTCTTGGCGTCTCCATCTCACGTTGTTTTGCACCGTTTAACCCTTCGCACTGTGATGAGCCTCACAGACCATTGCACCTACTCTCCACATAATCGCGACGATACCTGTTTGACCATGTGAGTCGTGGAAATAACAGGTTGCTCACTCCCAGGTTCGCCGCATCCCGGACGTCCTGACTGCACCGGAGGGCACGCATGACGTCAGTGGCGGTGTTATTCGCCGTTCATCTCAAGACACAAACGATTGCAGCACGAGCATGTGTGCATGAGTTGTCCCGTCCTAAATTGCCGCGCTTCTGGGTGAGCTGAGTCCGAAAGGATCGTCGGGAGTTACCGTGGACCGGTTTCCATCTCCTGCACAAGCTACCTACGGGTTCATCTACGGCTGGTTGCTGTTCTCGATCATTCACACGATCGGGATCGTTTGCTTCGCTTATATCATCTCGAAACGGCTAGTACCCATGCTGCGGGCGCAGCGTGACCCGCGATTTGACCATGTGTTCCTGCGTATTCGACATGTATTGCAATATTGGCTGGGGCAATGGAAACAGCCGAGGTACAAAGGTGCCGGACTGCTGCACATCCTGATCTTCGCGGGCTTCATTATCCTAGCCACCCGAGCTTTCAGCCTGCTTTTCAGCGGAACCTACGATGGGTTCGTGATGCCGGGGTTGAAGGGCGAATTTGGTCATGTGTACTCGGTAATTGCTGACTACGCGGGCACGCTCGTGTTCTTATGCATGGCGATCGCGATTGTCCGCCGATTATTATTCAAGCCCACACGGTACGCAGTTCCTGCGAAGTTCGGGAAGGCGCATGTTGCTGACGCCATCTTCTTATTAGCTCTAATTGCGCTCTTGATGCTAGCCGATGCTTTCTACGCGGGGAGCGCTGCGGCGGCACAAGCTCAGTTCGGCAAAGGCGAAATTCTGCCGGCATTGTCGCTGCCATGGTTAACGCAAGTCGCGTTGAGGTCTGCAAGTGTTGAGTCGCTGTCTACCATTCATCTGACTGCATTTCTGGTTCATGATGTCGCCTTCTTCTTCTTATTGTGTTACCGGCCGTTTGGAATTCAGTTTCATGTCGAAACGTCCCTGTTCAGCATATTCTTCGCCAAGCTGGATCGCGAGGTCCTGAAACCCGCCAAGTGGGGCTTGTCAGACGAGCAGCTTGCCGACGCAACATCTCTCGGAGTGAAGACATTTGAGGACTTCACCTGGAAGCAGATGCTGGATTTCTACTCATGTGCCGATTGCGGCCGCTGCTCGGATCAGTGTCCGTCGAACGCTGTGGGCCGGCCACTCTCGCCAAGATTCTTTACAACGAAAGCGCGCGATTACGCTTTTGAGCACTATCCGATGTTCGGCAAAGCTGGAAACGGCATAGCGCTCGTCGGAAACCTCTACTCCGAGGACGAGATCTGGTCGTGCACCACGTGCGGAGCATGCGAACAAGAGTGTCCCCTCCTGACGGAGTACATCGACAAGATCGTCGACATCCGGCGGGGGCTGATCGATGGCGGCAATGTTCCTCAATCCTTGCAGAAGCCGCTCAAGGCACTTGAGAGCCGTGGAAATCCCTACGGCAAAATCGAGAAGAAGCGGGCCGAGTGGACGAAGGCCAAAGACTTTGCTCAGAGCTGTCCAGTCAAGGTGCTAACCGGCGAAGTCGGGGCGCAGGCGCTTTATTTCGTGGACAGTATTACGTCCTACGACGATCGCATGCAAGCGATCGGACGCGCGACCGTGCGAATTCTCACCCATATCGGAGACGACTTCGGCATCCTCGGCCCGGCAGAGAAGGACAGTGGACATGAGGTCCGGCGCTTTGGCGAGGAGATGCTGTTCATGTCTCTTCGTGACCACAATACCGAGGCGATCAAAGAATCCGGTGTGAAGCGAATCGTGACGGCAGACCCGCACGCGTACAACACGCTGAAGCACGACTACAAAGATGTGCCGCCGGTTGAACACATTTCACAGGTCATCGCGCGCGAGGTGGAGTCGAGGAGAATCACGTTCAACCCGTTGCAGAATGGAACCAACGTCTACGCGTATCACGATCCCTGCTACCTCGGCCGCCACAATCAGATTTATGACGATCCGCGAAGTGTGCTCGATGCCATACCCGGGCTGAAGCGAGTCGAGATGAAACGATCGCGCGACCGATCATTCTGCTGCGGCGGTGGCGGGCTCATGCTCTTCTACGAGCCGAAAGAAGAAGAGCGCATGGGTTCGAAGCGGGTGAAGATGGCCGCCGAAGCGGGTGCGAATGTCATCGTGACCGCCTGCCCGTTCTGTATGGCCAATATAGAAGATGCGATCAAGGTGGCTGGACTGGAAGGAAAGATGTCGGTAATCGATCTCGTTGAACTGGTCGATCAGCAGGTCGCAAGGCAAGTTCCGCAACACAACTGATGGAGGTCAACTGTGGAAATTCTCGTTTGCATCAAGAGAGTGCCGGATACATCGGAGAACGAGATTCAACTGAATAGCGGCGGGACTGACGTCGAGCGCGATGATCTCGTCTATTCAATCAATGAATGGGATAACTACGCGGTCGAAGAGGCGATTCAAATCACGGAGAGAGTGGGCGGGAACGTGACGGTGGTAACCGTCGGCACGGAAGACGATGAGGAAGTTTTGCGTCGCGAAATGGCGATGGGCGCCAAGCACGGGGTGCTGATCACGGATGACATCATCGCAGAATCGGATGGACGGGGTATCGCAACAGCACTCGCCGCGTTTGTGAAGAAAGGGAACTACGACCTGATTCTCACGGGTGTGCAGGCCGACGATGGCGCCGCACAAGTTGGTGGCATGCTGGCGGCAATGCTCGATCGTCCGTATGCCTCTCTGGTCAACGCGATCGACGTGGTCAGCGACAAGAAGCTAAAGATCACGCGCGAAATTGAAGGCGGTAACCGCGAGATCAGCGAAGTCGAGTTGCCTTGCGTATTGTCCATCCAGACCGGAATCAACGAGCCTCGATATGTCGGGATGCGGGGCATTCGACAGGTGCAATCGATTCCGATTCCGACGTTCGGAATTGAGGAACTACAACTCGATCCCGCCAGCGTTGGCAAGAGAGCCGCGAAGGTCAGCCGTATTGACTACTTTGTTCCACCCGCCGGCAAGGGAGCCCGGATGCTGGAAGGCAGCCAGGAAGAGATCGTCGATGAATTGGTTGAGCTGGTCAAGGCACGAGGAGGTTTGCGATGACACCCCGGATTTTCGCTTACATCATTCACAAGGCTGGGGCGATGGACGATTCTGCGGCGGAGCTGTTTGCAGTCGCTAAGGCAATTGATGCCGGATCATCGCCGATCGCGATTGTCGCGGGAGCGGGCGCGGAGGTCGATGCGGTTTGCGCGGCCGCCAAAGCCATGTTTAGCGAGGTCTGGAAGATCACAAACGAGTCGCTGGCATATCCCAACGCTGAACTCATCCGTCCAGCGCTGACTCGCATTATCCCGCAGGGCAGCCTTGTGCTCGTTGCGCATGAGCATTTCGGGATCGACCTCTCACCGGGATTATCCATAACGCTGAACGCGGCGTTTGTTTCAGATGTCCAGGCAATCGAGTCGGTGCAAGCGAATCTGCTGAAGGTCGTTCGCCAGGAATTCGGAGGCGCCATAAGCGCACACGTTCAGGTGGATGTTGCATCCGGCGCGGTGATTACTGTCCGACCCGGCTCGTTTAAACCAATCGACGCGGACGTGAGCGGCATAGTGGTTGATAAATCCACGGCGGTTGGGGTGTTGACGGTAAAACGTCGATACCTCGAAACGCTCGTTGCTGAATCGGGCGATGTCGACATCACCAAGCACGCGATTCTGGTTTCGGTTGGTCGGGGCATTCAGGAAAAAGACAACATCCACATTGCCGAAGAGCTGGCGGAAGCACTGGGGGGCGCGGTCAGTTGCTCGCGACCGGTCGTCGATGCCAAGTGGCTGGAGAAATCGCGCCAGGTAGGCACCTCGGGGAAGACGGTAAAGCCGAAGGTGTACCTGGCTTGCGGCATCAGCGGGGCATTCCAACACCTGGCTGGTATCAAAGGCAACCCGTTCCTTATCGCGATCAACAAGAACCCGAAAGCACCGATCTTCCAGGTCGCTGACGTCGGCATCGTTGGCGATGTTCTCGAACTCTTGCCTCAGCTCACCGACAAAGTAAACGAACTGCGCGCCGTCTCTAAATAGGGGAGTGCCATGATTACGAAAAAAAGTCTGAACCTGATCCTGAAGTCGCTGAAGGATTTTGCCAAGAAGCAACTTCCCGATGAAAAGCTCATAGAACTGGATGAGCGAGACGAGTGCCCCATCGACATCGTGCGCACCATGTGTGACCCAGACAAGCTTGCCATCCAGCTACCTTTCGTTCCGGAAGAGTACGGAGGCATGGGCGGCGGCACCTTTGACGTCTACCTGATTTGCGAGCAGATGGCGCATATCGATCTCGGGCTCGCGACCGCCGTGTTCGCAACGTTCCTGGGAAGCGATCCCATCACGGTTGGGGCCACGCCAGAGCAGAAGAAGAAATGGCTATCGAAGATCGCCGACGAAGGCTGCTTGTTCGCGTATGGCGCCACCGAACCGGAGGCGGGTAGTGACTTGCCATCACTAAAGACTACCGCTGATCGCGTGATGCAGGATGACAAGATCGTCGGATACAAGATCAATGGTGCCAAGCAGTGGATTAGCAATGGCGGCATTGCGGACGCCTACACCGTTCTGGCGAACGCTCCCGGAGGGCCGAGTTGGTTCATCGTCGAGAAGGGCGCAAAAGGCTTCACGCATGACGAACCTGAGGATAAACACGGTATTCGCCTGAGCAACACGGCGGCACTGGCTTTTAGCGACGTGTATGTGAATTCGGATCGGCTCATCGGCGGTGTTGAAGGCCAGGGATTGCTGCAGGCACAGGCTGTATTCGGATACACGCGCTTGATGGTCGCCGCGTTCGGTCTCGGAGCAGGATGGGCCGCGCTGGACCGCTCGATCCCTTACTCCACAAAGAGGATTCAGGCCGGGGCACCCTTATCTGAGAAGCAAGGGTATACGCACAAGTTGATCGTGCCGCATGCGGTGCATCTAGAAGCCGGGCGTGCCTACATAGAGGAGACCGCCGAGCGCCTCGACGCCGATCCAAAAGCCAATCTCAATACGGAGGGTGCGATCGCTAAGTATATGTCCACCGAGGCTGGGAACAGTGCGGCCGATGCGGCGATCCAAGCACTCGGCGGATACGGATACACGCATGAGTACATGGTGGAGAAGATCAGACGCGATGTGCGCATCACCACGATTTATGAAGGAACCTCCGAGATCATGGAGATGACCATCAGCCGCGATCGCTGGCAATTACACCTCAAAACGCGCGGGCAGCACTATCACGAAGAAGCAAAGAAGATGGAGGCGCTGCATGCGAAAAAAGCGAACGTGGGAGCTGATATTGCGGCGATGTCTTTGCATGCGCTCGCGGAAATATTGGAGAAGGCACGAACTGGTCGATTAACCCGATTCCAGCATGTTCTGCTGCGTCTGGGCGAGTTGATTGCCTATGCCGAATGCGCTGGATGTCTGGCCCGCCGTGCTGCCCGGGCGAGCGAAGGCAAGCTGCCTGAGAAGGCAAGTCAGCGCCTTGACGTGGCAGGCATCTCTGCCATTAGTCGCATATTTGCGCGGGAAGCCGTATTAAAGGTCGTGGAAGAAGGTATCCGGCTGATCATTGGCAGCGGTACCATCAACGATTCTGAAGTCGCCGAATTTGAAAGCAAGATCTCGTTACCGGCTGCGCATCGCGCGCAAGCCGGCCTTATCTCTGACATGGATTACATAGCCGACGTTTTATACAACCGCGCGGCGAAGCCCGCGAAGGTCGCCGCTTAGATTCATTGGGCTGGCCGCACCAGCGGCCGGCCAGTCCTTTTAAAGCCAGGAGTGTCATCATGGAAAGCACCGCCTATCGTGCGATCGCGATCGTCGGACTTGGCGCAGTTCTGCCCGACGCCCCCAACGTACCCGCGTTCTGGAACAACGTGAAAAGCGGCCGTTACAGCATCACCGATGTGACATCCGAGCGGTGGAACCCCACGATGTACTACGATCCCGATCCTGCCGCGCCAGATAAGACCTATTCCAAGATCGGAGGCTGGGTGCGCGAGTTGGAGTGGGAGCCGATGAAGTGGCATCTGGCTGTACCACCGAAGGTAGTCGACGCCATGGATGTAGCTCAGCGGTGGGCGATCGCCTGTACGCGGCAAGCCCTTGAGGACTACGGTTATCCCAAACGGTCCCTGAATCTCGATCGCACCGCGGTGATTCTCGGCAACGCGATGGCCGGGGAAAAGCATTACCTGACCGCTCTTCGTATCTATTTTCCCGAGTACGCCCATGAACTCGAGACGAGCCCGCACTTCGCTGCTCTGCCCGAAGCAGTGCGCAAAACTATTCTCAGCGAAATGCATGAGCGCATCGCCCACGATCTGCCTCCTATCACCGAAGACAGCATGCCGGGTGAACTAGCCAACTGCATTGCTGGCCGAATCGCCAACATCTACAACTTCCATGGGCCTAACTATGTGGCGGACGCGGCATGTGCTTCTGCCATGGCGGCGATGACTTCCGCGGTCAAAGGACTTGTGGAAAAGGATTTCGATGTCGTGGTGACAGGCGGCATTGATCGCAACATGGGCGCGTCGACCTTCGTGAAGTTCTGCAAAATTGGTGCGCTGTCTGCGACGGGCAGCCGCCCCTTCGCAGAAGGAGCGGATGGCTTTGTGATGGGCGAAGGCGCCGCCATCTTCTTGATGAAGCGTTTGGCAGATGCCGAGCGGGAGGGCGACAAGATTTATGCCGTTCTCCGGGGTATCGGAGGATCTAGCGACGGCAAAGGAAAGGGCATCACGGCACCAAATCCCATAGGCCAGAAGTTTGCGATTGAGCGGGCTTGGGAAAACGCCGGACTGCCTGCGGCGACCGTCACTCTCATCGAGGGGCATGGCACCTCCACACGCGTCGGTGACGTGGTCGAAGTACAAAGCATGATGGACGCACTCGGAACCAACAGCCTTCCGAATCATTCGATTGCCTTGGGATCCGTAAAATCCAACATCGGACATCTGAAAGGCGCCGCCGGCGCTGCCGGGTTCCTCAAGACTGTCCTTGCCCTGCACGACAAGGTTCTCCCGCCGAGTGTGCACTGCGAGCACACCAACCCCGGAATCGATTTCGCGCACTCTCCACTCTATGTGAATACCGAACTTCAGCCCTGGAATGTGAATTTTGACACTCCGCGACGTGCAGGTTTGAGTGCATTCGGTTTTGGTGGAACGAATTTCCATGCCGTACTGGAGGAGTACATCCCCGGCAGGCTGAACGGGAAGGGTAAGGACTCCATCTCGGTCGTAGATTTACCTCCAGTGACCCCACCGCTTTCAACACAACACACCAGCAAGTCCGAAGGCAACGGGGGCGGTGGACATTGCTCATTGAAGACTCCTCTGCGTGGCGCGTTGCTGTTGGGGGCAAATTCCACGGCAGAGTTGATTCAGCGGGTTAAGCAGACTTATGAAGCGGCGAAGCAAGGCAACGCTCCGAAACCGGCGCCTCCGGCAGAATCCGATCTCTGCGCGCCGGAGCGCTTGGCTGTCGATTATGACGGCGCTAAGGACTTGGCCAACAAACTCGGTCAGGCACTCAAAGCCCTTGGCACGAATCAGGCCCCGATTTGGAAAGCGCTGCGCGCTCAAGGAGTATTCCGGGGATCCGGGCCGGCTCCAAAGGTAGCGTTTCTTTACACAGGGCAAGGGTCGCAGTATGTGAATATGCTACGCACGTTCCGCGCTGCCGAACCGATTGTGGCCGAGATGTTCGACGAGGCGGATCGCGTGATGAAGCCTCTCCTCGGCAAGCCCCTAACTGATTACATCTTCGTTGATCAGACTGATGCGGCAGCCGTGGCCAAAGCAGAGGACGATCTCAGGCAGACCGCGATAACCCAACCAGCAGTCCTAGCGACCGACCTTGCTATGACGAAATTGCTCGCGGCCTACGGCATCAGGCCCGACTTCACGATGGGTCACAGCCTCGGGGAGTACGGAGCACTTGTCGCGTCCGGGGCGCTTCCATTTGACGACGCACTCGAAGCAGTGAGTGCTCGTGGCAAGGAGATGACCCGCGTATCGATGGCAGACAACGGCAAGATGGCCGCAGTATTTGCCCCGCTGGAGAGGATTGAGGAGTTGATCAAGAAAGTTGACGGCTATGTAGTCATAGCCAACATCAACAGCCGTTCGCAAGCTGTGATCGGCGGTGCCAGCAAAGCCGTCGAGCAGGCGATGGAAATCTTCAAGAATGCCGGATTCGAAGTGGCAGCCCTGCCCGTTAGCCATGCGTTCCACACGTCGATCGTTGCGCCTGCCAGTGAGCCGCTTAGAAAGATGTTAAGCCGGCTGCGCCTGAAGTCGCCTGAAATTCCGATTGTGGCCAACGTGAATGGTGAGTTTTATCCAAGGGGCACGGATGTCGTGCCGAACATGCTCGACATATTGGCGAAACAGGTTGCTGCACCGGTGCAGTTTGTAAAGGGCTTGCGCACTCTCTATGACGCCGGCGCACGGGTGTTTGTCGAGGTCGGTCCGAAGAAGGCGCTACAGGGATTTGCAGAGGATGTGCTGGCCGACCGCGGCGACGTGCTGTCGCTATTCACCAACCATCCGAAGTTTGGCGACATTGCAGCCTTCAACCAGGCGTTGTGCGGATTGTATGCATCAGGTTTGGGTGGCGGCGTCGAGGAACAACTTCAATTGGAAGCCGGTGCAGCCGCAATCAGGCCGGCATCGCCAGTGGAGCGCCAGAACCTCGGAGAGCGGCCTGAGACCGACCGGATTTCAAAGCTAAAACCGGAACTCGATAGCGCCAGAGTGGCCGCTGCCCAGGGAAAGCGTGCTGAGGCTCGACAGTACGACAGGTTTGAAGAACTTGGCCGTTATTTCGCCGAGGTGCTGGAGCACGGCTGGCAGATGTATAACGGCGGTGAAAAGCCTGCACATACTGGTGCGCCGGTCGTCATAACTGGGGCAGCGCTCGGATTACCCGGAACAGAGCGGATCTTCGATGACGGCAATCTGGCGCAGATCCTGAATGGCCAGCAATTCATTAGCAAAATCCCCGCACCTTTTCGTCAAGCGATGCTGGACAAGCGAATCACGCGCTTGGTGAAAACGGACAATGGCGGACCAACGTTCCAGCCCATCGCAGAGCTTGGCGACGTGATCAAGTTGGCGGGCCGCGGCAATAAATTTGATCTTGACCATGAATTCGGAGTTTCGGCTGAACGCATTGCTGCACTCGACCGCGTGACTCAGTTGGCAATCGCTGCCGGAATTGACGCGCTCCGGGACGCCGGCATTCCTCTCGTGCTGAGATACAAGACAACGACAAAAGGCACGTATCTCCCCGACCGCTGGATGTTGCCGGAAGCATTACGTGACGACACCGGGGTGGTCTTTGCGTCGGCCTTTCCTGGCTACGACTCGTTTGCCGACATGATCTCGCACTTTTACCGCGATCGCGGCTTGCGGGAACAGTTAGTTGCGCTCGAAGCGGTTCGCAGAACTACAGCGGAGGCCGATGGACGGTCGGTGTTTTGTCAGGAACTGGATCGCAGAATCAACGACCTTCGCGCTCAGATTGACAGCCATCCTTATGTGTTCGATCGCCGCATGCTGTTCCGCGTGTTGTCGATGGGACATTCGCAGTTCGCGGAATACATCGGAGCCAGAGGTCCAAACACCGCCATCAATGCTGCATGTGCGAGCACCACGCAGGCTGTCACGCTGGCAAATGACTGGATCCGTGAAGGCCGCTGCCGCCGCGTAGTCGTTGTATCCGCTGACGACATTACGTCCGATCATATGATCGACTGGTTCGGTGCGGGATTTCTTGCGAGCGGTGCAGCTGCCACAGACGAACACGTGGAAGATGCAGCTCTACCGTTCGATCGTCGGCGACACGGGTTGATTATTGGCATGGGAGCTGCCGCGATCATCGTCGAGTCCGCCGCCGCAGCCGCAGAACGTGGGCTGAGGCCAATTTGCGAGGTGTTGGGTGCGGTAACCGCCAACAGCGCCTTTCATGGTACGCGGCTGGATGTTGATCACATCGGGCAGGTTATGGACCAGCTCCTGGCCCAGGTTGAAAAACAACATGGGATTGACCGGCGCGAGATCGCACCGCGGACCATCTTCATGTCGCATGAAACGTACACCCCAGCCCGCGGTGGAAGTGCATCCGCGGAGATCTACGCTTTGCGGCGAGTATTCGGCGATGTTGCGGACAAGATTGTCATCGCAAATACAAAAGGGTTCACCGGTCATGCCATGGGTGCCGGCATCGAGGACGTTGTCGCTGTCAAGGCATTGGAAGCTGGCATTGTTCCTCCTGTTCCCAATTTCAAGGAAGTTGATCCCGAGCTGGGTCCACTCAATTTGTCTAAAGGCGGTCAATATCCCGTGGAGTACGCGCTGCGGCTGGGCGCGGGATTTGGGTCGCAAATCAGCATGACCTTAGTCAGGTGGCTGCCGACGAGAGAGGGCCTTCGCCGAGCCCCACATGAACTAGGTTATGCGTATCGCATCACCGATCAGAAGGCTTGGGACACATGGCTGAGTGAAGTGTCAGGACGGCCCGCGACGCAACTGGAGATTGTCCATCGCACGTTGCGAATTCGCGATGAAGGGGCGCCGACCCGCGTTGCCGAGGCTCAAGACCTCCGGCCGGCACCGGGCCCGGCGCCCCAGCCGCACCCTGCATCGGTACCGGTTGTGCCGGCGACAAGCGGGGCGAGCCGTCTTACAATCCCGGTCGTTCAAGAAGTCCATGTTTCAAACGCGGCAAAGGTTGAGTCCACCCCAGCCGCCCAGTCGGTCATAGGCCGCGATGACGAAGTGAAGGATCGAGTGCTCAAGCTCGTGTCGGAGAAAACGGGCTATCCGGTGGACATGCTCGATCTCGACCTCGATCTTGAAGCTGACTTGGGTGTGGACACCGTTAAGCAGGCGGAAGTCTTGGCAAGCATTCGAGAGGCCTACGGAATACCTCGGGATGACCAGATCAAACTCCGCGACTTTCCAACATTAACTCACGTCATTCGGTTCGTGCACGAGCGTCTGCCGGGTCTAAAGTCGGCCACAATTGAGAAAGCAGAAGTGACAAGCAAAGCCCCCGTTGTTGAACCGGTAAAGCTTGAAACCGCAGAGGCTACTAGCAGGGTGGCGTCTGTCACTCCAGACGCTGTGAAACAACGCGTCCTCGCCTTGGTCGTGGAAAAGACCGGATATCCGCCAGAAATGCTGGATATGGATCTGGATCTTGAAGCCGACTTGGGTGTCGATACGGTCAAGCAAGCGGAGATGTTTGCCGCCATTCGCGAAATCTATAACATCCCGCGGGACGAGAACCGCAAGTTGCGGGATTATCCGACCTTGGCGCATGTCGTTCGATTCGTACTTGAGCATCGCCCCGATTTGGCCGGGGTGTCTGCCTTGGTAGAGAGTACTGTCGGAAAGAGCGAGGTCGTGACCACGACAGAACCTGCGATTACTCCAACCACAACAGCGGCGGCCGAAAGCGTGCAAGATCGCATCCTGGCACTTGTAGTCGAGAAAACCGGGTATCCGGCAGAAATGCTCGACTTGGATCTTGATCTTGAAGCTGATCTCGGAATCGATACCGTAAAGCAGGCCGAGATGTTCGCGGCAATCAGGGACATTTACAAGATCGCTCGCGATGAGAACCGAAAACTGCGGGATTACCCCACCCTCGGACACGTGATCCGCTTCGTCTACGAGAATCGACCAGATCTTGCCGAACCCAGCGGAGCTCGGATCACGAATCCGACTCCGACGGTAGCGAGCGTAGATCCCGTCGGACCTTCTTTGTCAGATTCGGCAGCGCCTCAGAGGCAGGTTGCCGGCAACGAGGAGATTAAAGAAACCGTCCTGGGGATTGTCGCCGAGAAAACGGGATATCCCAAGGACATGCTGGATCTCGACTTGGATCTTGAAGCTGATCTGGGCATAGACACGGTAAAGCAAGCGGAGATGTTTGCCGCCGTGCGCGCAGCTTATAGCATTCCTCGCGATGAGACTCTTAAGCTGCGTGACTTTCCGACCTTAGCGGCAGTCATAAGGTTTGCCGTTGAGAGAGCGGGGACCGTGACCCATTTGCCGGCCCCGTCTTCCTCCACTGCGGACGATCCATCTGGCACCTCGGCAAGTCCGGTTATTCCGCGTGCGCCGCTTGCAACCTTTGAAGCAGCGAACAAGGTTCCCCGGAGAGTGCCCGTCCCGGTTCCGCGTCCTCCACTCAGTATGTGCAAAACCACAGGAGTAACGCTGACGCTCGGACGTCGAGTCCTGATCATGGCCGACAAGCAAAAGGATAGTGCTGCCCAACTGCTCCGAGCACATCTTGGTGCGCTCGGGGTGGAAGTCATCACGATCACAGACACGCCCGACGTAGAAACTCTGACTGAACGGCTGAATGCCTGGCTGGGGACGGGGCCGATACACGGTATTTATTGGCTGCCAGGTCTGGACGATGAAGGCGATCTGAAGAGCATGGATCTGGGAACCTGGAGGGAAGCGATTCACGTTCGGTTGAAGCTCTTCTATCACACGATGCGCTTGCTGTACGACCAGATTGCGGGTCCCGGAACCTTCCTTGTGTCTGCCACGCGTCTAGGTGGGAAACACGGTTACGAAGTCGCCGGGGCTACATGTCCTTTGGGTGGTGCCGTGACCGGATTCACCAAGACATACAAGCGGGAACGTATCGATGCACTGGTCAAGACGGTCGATTTCGAGTTCAGTGTGAAGTCTACTGAAGTCGCCGACCTCCTCATAGCAGAAACACTGCACGATCCTGGAGTCATTGAGGTTGGTTACAAAGACGGTCAGCGCTGGACAGTTGGTCTGGATCAGCAACCGGCTGCCGACGGCGGACTTGGGCTCGATTTGAACAAAGAAACTGTATTCATGATTACCGGGGCAGCGGGCAGTATTGTGTCCGCGATCACGTCCGATCTGGCGACAGCATCGGGCGGCACTTTCTACTTGCTCGATTTAGTGCCGGAACCGGATCCAGCCAACCAGGACTTGAAGCGATTTGTGAACGACAAGGAGGGATTGAAGCGGGACTTGTTTTCACGAATTCAGGCGCGGGGCGAACGCGCTACCCCAGCATTGGTTGAGAAAGAACTAGCGGCACTGGAACGTGCGCAGGCCGCACAAGCTGCGATTGATGCGGTACGGGCTGCGGGTGGAATCCCGCACTACTTCAGTGTTGACTTGACGAAAGCCGATGACGTGCAGAAGGTGCTGTCCCAGATTCGGCAACGTAGTGGCCATGTTGACGTCCTGCTGCATGCGGCTGGCATGGAGCGTAGCCATCTGCTTCGCGACAAGAATCCAAAAGAGTTCAATCTGATTTTTGACGTGAAGGCAGACGGGTTCTTCCACCTATTGCACGCGATGGGCGATATGCCTCTCGGTGCGGCAGTCGCTTTCAGTTCGATTGCCGGCCGGTTTGGCAATGCCGGCCAAACTGATTACAGCTCGGCTAATGATTTGCTGTGCAAGATCGTCTCCAGTTTCCGTACGACACGTCCGGGTACTCGCGCCATTGCGATCGACTGGACCGCATGGGCAGGGATCGGTATGGCAAGTCGTGGTTCGATTCCGAAGATGATGGAACTTGCGGGAATTGACATGCTTCCGCCCGATGCTGGTATTCCTCTCATTCGTCGTGAGCTCACCGCGGGCGGAACGCGCGGAGAGATTGTGATAGGCGAGCGGTTGGGACTACTCCTGCATGAATGGGACGAGCGGGGAGGTTTGGATTTAGTTGCGGCAAGCAAGGCGATCACAACCTCTGTCAAGGCGCCGCTGATCGGGAAAATTACGGATGCCGGCATCTACAGCGGGGTGACCATCGAAACGATACTCGATCCCAGAATTCAGCCATTCCTTTATGACCATCTGATCGAGGGTACGCCCGTTTTGCCGGGCGTTATGGGAATTGAGGGTTTCGCCGAAGTATCGCAGTGCTTTGCCCCTGGTTGGCAAGTATCCGAAATCGCAGATATTGAATTCCTGGCGCCTTTCAAGTTCTATCGAAATGAGCCCAGGACTTTGACAATCCGCTCGACCATCTGCGAAGTCAATGGTGTCCTGTTGGCAAAATGTAGCTTGGTTGGATTCAGGAAGCTGCCACACCAAAGTGACCTCCATGAAACGACCCACTTCACGGCGCGGGTGATTCTCAAGAAACAAACAGACACCGCCCCAACAAATTACTCGGTTCCGCGTGCACCCGGCGCAGTGATCGATGTGGACGATATATATTCCGCCTATTTCCACGGGCCGGCCTACAAGGTCATTGCAAAGGCCTGGCGACATGGCGATGAGGTCATTGGGGAGTTCGCGAGAGACCTCCCAGCAAACCATATCCCCCCTGAATCTCGAACATGCGTTGCGCCACGTTTGATCGAATTATGTTTCCAGACAGCGGGGTTGTGGGAAATGGGTGTGCAGGGGCGCATGGGGCTTCCACTGCACGTCGACAGGATTCGCTTCTGGCAACGCAGTGAGGACGTCCCTTATCCGGTACACGCCGTGGTTACGCCCGCCAGCGACGGCAAGACTTTTTCCGCAAAAGTTGTGGAGGGGCGGGGAACGTGTGTTCTCGAGGTAGAGGGCTACCGGACGGTGCCGATCCCGGCCGACAACAAGAGAATGGAGGCAATCGCCACCCGGATGTCTCAATCAGTTTCTGTGTAGCGCAGAAACTCACGTTTCGAATCGAGGAATCAGAAGTGCAATCGTCAGCACTGGAATTGAACCAGATCGTTTACCTGGAACAGGTCCAAGCAGATGTTCCCCTGGGTAGGGTCTGGATGACGGAGCGGGAAGTTACACGCCTGAGCAGTATGCGATTTCCAAAACGCCGTGAGGATTGGACTCTCGGGCGCTGGACCGCAAAACGTGCATTGGTCACGGTTCTGGGCTTGAGCTGCGATGAATCCAGAATGGCAGATTTCGAATTGGAATCGTTGCCATCCGGTGCACCACGAGTTCTGTACCGGTCTAGGCCGTTACCCATCTCGATCTCGCTCAGCCATCGCGGCGGCTTCGCACTTTGCAGTTTGTCGTTAGCGGGCATCGGCATTGGTTGCGATATCGAGAAGGTAGAGCCAAGAAGCAGCGCTTTTGTCGGCGATTACTTCACTCCCAAGGAGCAGAGACTGCTAGATGGGTCAGAGCTCTCCTGCCGTTTTCGCCTAATTACTCTCTTGTGGAGTACAAAAGAGAGCGCGTTGAAACTGCTTCAAACGGGTTTGACGGCCGACACTCGAAGCGTAGAGGTGGTGATCACCCAAGGCCTCACTCCGGTGCAGGAGCGCGGCGATAGTGTTGGCTGGCAATACCTGCATGTGCGCTGTCGCAACAGACAACTCCTGTATGGCTGGTTCCAGTGTGCCGAAGATTGGGTACGGACCTTTGTAGCAGACAGTCCCCATCCACCGCCGCGTAATCTGCTCATTGCAGCGAGAAACCAAATCGTGCGACAGGATATTTTCGCGTGCGGCGCCGAAACCACCGACAAGGAGTACACGGATGCTGTCCAATAATGTTCTAGCTCCCGGTATCACGTTCGGCATCGCACTTCTCACAGCTATCGAAGGGAAGGAGATCGTCGCGTACGCATCTTCGAATGTGTTGTCGTTCATGGGCTGGGCACTTGTTGCTGGCTCAGCCGTGATCGTGATCGCCGTGCTCATAAGCCTGTTGTTCGGCATTGTGAGTTTGGAAAAAGGTTATAAGATCTCGACTATGAAACGACCGGGGTTTGCAATCCAATCGGCAGATAACGGCCGCAAACCCAATGTCCACCAGGATGCGCTCTACGTTCTCTCTAGGTCAATTCGATCAGCTCCGATGGAAGATGCTCTCGCCGATCTGCGTGCAGCTGAATACTTGCTTTGCAAGGTGGAGAATGGGCCGGCCTTCAGCGAACTCGATGAAGTACGAAGGCGAGACTGTTTGGATGCGATCGCACGAGTGCGTCACATACTAGAAAGCAGTCCCAAAGAGGCCGGCGAACTTAGGTACGTCTCTTAATAAAGCCCGAATTTACAGTGGGGAAAGTTCGTCTTCGTTTTCTTCCCGTCTTTCTCGGGTGAGTTTCTTTTCCAGAAAAGTCTGGGCCAGGTCCTTCCCGCCCAATCCGAAGGCGATCGCCAAGCCCAGCATCAGTGCCCCGAATGCGATACCGAATGCGAGGAGCATTGTTTGCTCCGCCACGCCTAGTTCCTCGAAACACATTGACAAGGCAAAAATGATGATCATGCTGCGGATCGCCACGCTGACCAAGCGGGGAGATGGCAGATTGGCGTTTACCGCCGCCAGCAGGATGGCGCGTGAGAAAAAGCTCGCGGCCAGCATTCCGAAGAACAAGATCAGCAGCGCTATGAAGAGGCGAGGGAGAAAAAGCAGGAACCTGGCAATTTCATCCTGCAGGCCGAAAATGCCGAGCACGCTCACGCCCATCAAGATGAAGCCGAGCCACACAACCCAGAAAACAAAACGGCTTACCAGTTCTGAGGAGGAGGGAAGTGCAGCCCTGGTTAGCAACTGGGATGCGCCCGCGTTCTCCGAGAGTCGGTCAAACTTGACCAACCGAAGAATGCTGCGGAGAAATACTTTAACGATGTAGGCAATCGCCCAGCCCACCAAGGCAATGATCAGCATCACCAGTAGCCGTGGTAGAAATCGTGCGAATCCACGAATAAAGTCCTGGGCGGCTTGGGTTAATTCACTAACGATAACTTCCCGCATAATCGCCTCACGGTTTGGACTTCCAAAGTTCCAGAAGATACGGTCGTTGTTTTTCGAATTCCAGGCACAGTTCCTCAATCCCCCGTGCGACTTCGTCAGGCGTAGCATTCCGGTTTTCCGTCACGAAGGTGAAGGCTCGCCCGCGGAATAGAGGCGCGAGTGCCTGAATGATATGGTCGCGATTGATTACGGACTTAAAGTAAGACGCTGCGAATTCATAAACTGTGCGAACCCATAGCTCGGCAGGATACTGAAATTCATCCTCCGTCAAGCCTGCGATCTGCTGTAACTGACCGAGAGTTGAAGGCGATAGTATCGAGTGAAATACGGATTGAAGCTCTGCTATGCCTCTGACGTACATCTCAAACAGTCGCTTGCGGTTGATGCGCAGTGGTTCGACATCAAATTCATGCTCGGCGTTTGTGCGGGGTAGGTCGTGCGCGATTTGCGCGCTCCAAAAAGGAAAGTCAGCACCAAGACAGGAGAATAAGAGGCCCACAGTACTTCGCAAAGCAGGCACAAGATCCGCGGATCGCCGCTCCGCTCTCTCTCTCTGCCCCAGGAAGACCTGATCTATACGACAGTTTCCCGTGATTGCTGCGAGTGTTAAGGGAATCTCAGGAGAAGTCCCTCGAAGTTCGTCACTCCAACTATTTTGGGCCAAGAACTGCGAACCTAATGAGCCGGACAACGCAAATTCCGTTGCAAAAGGTTCCCGGATGCGCACGCGGTAAATCGCGCGAGTCATTGGATATAAAAGATTGCTAACTAGAAGTCCGTCAAACTTGTGACGACGATAACTCGGCAGAACCAAATCCATTCCTTGCCGGTAAATCGGTCGCAACAGGTTCGGAAGCGACTCCACATCCAAATGAGTCATTTCCGGGTCGATGACGGCGCATGCTTTGGCACGCAGAAGTTCGCCCGCGGCGAGGATCGTCCGCAATGCTCCGCCGCTGGACGGCGAGTTTGCGTAACGAGTGCTAATCGCATGCAGAGTACGGAGAGTGTAGAGGTTCGGCGCACGACGAACATCATCAATTGCGGCGTTGGTTACCGTTTCTGGAGTGCCGTCTCGCGACCCGCCGTCTGCATTGATGATCACGGCCCGCTCTCTCGGGAAAAAGCGCAGGATACCTGCCTGGATAACCTCCACCACGGAAGATATCGTTTTCTGATTGTTGTAGGTGGGGACTCCTACAAGAATGTCTACTTCTCCGACATCGATCAGCTGTCGAAGGAATTCGTCGCTGAGAAAAGTGTCCTCTCCGAGTTTTACCTCGGTGCGAACCGGCGCAGCCTGGGTTGTTACATCAGAGGGCATGTTTGGTTGTCAAGGACTTCAGATACGTCTCAGCCGAAACCAAAAGAACTGGTAAGGTCCCATGGTCAACAAGTATGGTAGATCGCCGATACGGGGAAAGATATTTTTGCCGAACATTTCGATCAGGATATTGCCCTTATGTCGCCGTAGATCCAGTTCGACCGCCTGGGCAGCGTTTGAGAGATTGTTGACGACGAGAACGGTTTCGTTACCAAGTTGCCGCACATAAGCCAAGATCCGGTGGTTCTTCGGATGAAGAAATTCGATCGAGCCGTTACCGAACACCTTCGTCGATCGCCGCACTTTGATGATCCGCTTCATCCACGAGAGGAGAGAGTGCTCGCTTCGTCTTTGCGAGAGGACGTTGACCGCCGGATATCCATGCACGGGATTCAAGATGAGCGGTGCATAGAGGTTTTCCGGGTCGGCGAATGAGAAGCCGCCGTTCCAGCCACCACTCCATTGCATGGGGGTGCGAACACCGTTCCGATCACCCAGATTGATATTGTCGCCCATTCCGATCTCGTCGCCGTAGTAGATGATGGGCGTGCCCGGCATCGACAGTAGCATGCCGTTCATCAATTCGATCGCACGGCGGTCATTGTCGAGAAGGGGAGCGAGACGTCGCCGAATGCCCAGGTTGATCCGCATCATGCGGTTCTGGGCATACATGTCATACATGTAGTCCCGTTCCATATCGGTGACCATCTCCAGTGTGAGCTCATCATGATTGCGAAGGAAGAGGCACCATTGGCAGGAACTTGGAATCTCTGGGGTTTGCTGCAGGATTTCAGTGATCGGCTTCCGGTCCTCCAGTTTGATCGCCATGAACATTCGCGGCATCAGCGGGAAATGAAACGCCATGTGGAATTCATCGCCGGTCCCGAAGTAGGGCCGGAGGTCCGAAGGCCACTGGTTCGCCTCGGCTAATAACATCCGGTCCGGAAATTCTGCGTCAACACGTTTCCGCAATTCGCGAATAATGCCGTGAGTCTCCGGCAAGTTTTCGCAATTCGTGCCCTCGCGCTCGACCAGATACGGAACCGCATCCAGCCGGAACCCATCCACCCCCATTTCCAGCCAGAACTTCATGATCTCCCACACTTCCGCGCGTACCGCCGGGTTATCGAAATTCAAGTCAGGTTGGTGGCTGAAGAACCGATGCCAGTAGTATTCCTTCGAGATCGGGTCCCACGCCCAGTTCGACATTTCCGTATCAAGGAAGATGATCCGCGCGCCCTTGTAGCGTGTATCTGTGTCGCTCCATACGTACCAGTCGCGGCGAGGGTTGTCGCGGGAACTGCGAGACTCCTGAAACCAGGGGTGCTGATCGGAAGTATGGTTCAAAACCATTTCGATGACGACGCGGATTCCACGCTCATGCGCCATCGCCAAGAACTTCTTGAAGTCCTCGAGGTTGCCATAACTGGGGTGGACAGATCGATAATCAGCTATGTCGTACCCATCGTCGCGCAAAGGCGAAGGGAAAAACGGCATGAGCCAGATGGCGTTGATCCCGAGTTCCTGCAGATAATCTAACCGCTGCTCCAATCCTTGGAAGTCGCCGATGCCATCGGAATTGCTGTCGTAAAAAGTCCGGACGTGGACCTGGTAGATGATCGCGTCCTTATACCAAAGTGCGTCCTTATCCAGTGCCAACCTGGTCCCTCCGCCTGCTACGTGCCCCATATCCAGAGATGGGACAGAATGAAAGTCTAACCGATGAACCTACGTGGAAATCGACCATGTGCGGATTTGCAACTGAATGGATCCAGCTACTCACTTGGATGCGAAACCATCGGCGCGTACGCGGCACGCTAACTCGTTTTTGGCACCGCGTCCCAAGTCTGTTATGTTCATGAGGGGACAATTGCCGTGATAGCCACAGACTTCAAGCAGAATCGCCGCCTTCGAGTCGTCCTTTGGATGATGGCCTTTGTGCTGATTGCCAGCGCCTTCGCTTTTTCTGCCGGAAAAAAAGCCTCAAAAGGCGATAAGGAGGCGAAAGAAACATTTGAAGCGCGGTGTGCAGGATGTCATGGTCCGGATGGATCGGGTACGGCTCTTGGCAAGAGTTTGCAAGCAGCCGACTTGCGATCGGCTGAGGTTCAGAACAAACCGGACACGGAGCTGATCGACGCCGCTACGAACGGTAAGGGAAATATGCCGCCGTTCAAGGATAAGCTCAGCAATCAGGAGATTCAGAGTTTGATCACTTACGTCCGAACTCTAGCCCCGGCACCCGAAAAAGCTAAGTGACGCCACCTATCGTTCGAAGCCTCCGTTAGCCATTTCAACCAATGCAGCCCAAAGTCTTGCAACGAAACAATTGCACGGAATTTCTAACGGCCGAAGGCTGCTACATCCTGGAAGTTTCAAATTCAGAGGCCGATTCCCATGTTTCCATCGCGCGGGCACGTGTCCCCTCCGGGTGCGAAACTCGCTCACATTGCGTGCAAGGTACCGAAGAGCGTTACTTGATTGTGCAAGGTGAAGGACGCGTGTACCTAGGCCATTCTGCGCCCGTAGAGGTCGGCCCAGGCGATGTGGTATTGATTCCGCCTGGTGTCCCGCAACGTATCGCTAACATAGGTACAGGCGATCTGGTCTTCTATTGCGTCTGTACCCCACGTTTCCAGCAGAGCAATTACCAATCGCTGGAGTGATTACTCGGTCCAGTCAAACGATCGCTCCACAGCTTTCTTCCAAAATTGATACATCTGTTCGCGCTTGTCTCGGTTGAGAGCTGGTTCCCATGTCCGATCGATTGCCCAGTTTGTGCGAAGCTCTTCGGTGTTTTTGAAAAAGCCTACGGCGAGTCCAGCAGCATACGCCGCACCAAGCACGGTGGTCTCCTTTATCTTGGGACGCACTACCGGGCGGTCTAGCATGTCCGCCTGAAACTGCATGAGCAGGTCGTTATCGACCATGCCTCCGTCGACCCGCAGAACTTCTAAGGGTATTCCGCAGTCCTTCACCATGGCCTCTACGACTTCACGGGTCTGAAAGGCAGTGGCCTCGAGGACGGCGCGAGCAAGATGCCCCTTGTTGCTGTAACGCGTGAGTCCAGCGACGACGCCGCGAGCGGTGTGCTTCCAGTAAGGCGCATAAAGCCCGGAGAATGCCGGTACGAGGTACACCCCGCCATTATCGTCGACGGTGCGAGCAAGTTGCTCTATCTCCGGGCTGGTCTTGATAAGCCCCAAATTGTCGCGTAGCCACTGGACGAGCGCGCCGGTAATGGCGATGCTTCCCTCCATAGCGTAGATCGCCGCCTGATCCCCCAGCTTGTAAGCAACTGTTGTTATGAGACCGCAATTCGATTGCACGGGACGACTGCCCGTATTCAAAAGCAGGAAACAGCCGGTGCCATACGTGTTCTTGGCGTCTCCGGGTGCAAAGCATGTCTGACCGACAAGGGCGGCTTGTTGATCGCCCAGGATAGCTGCGACCGGCACTCCCTTGAGCGGCCCATCGTCGATAGTTCCGTAAATCTCAGAGCTAGACCGAATTTCAGGAAGCATGTCTGGAGGGATGTCGAATTCTGCAAGCAGTGCTGGGTCCCATGCGAGCGTGTGAAGATTCATCAGTTGAGTACGGCTTGCATTCGTCACGTCTGTAAAGTGCAAGCCTCGGTCCGGACCACCCGTAAGGTTCCAGAGAAGGTATGTGTCAATGGTTCCAAACAGCACATCACCTGCCTCTGCCTGGGACCGCAGGGAGGGAACATTTTGCAGAAGCCAACGCATCTTGAGGCTGCTGAAGTATGTGCTCAGCGGGAGTCCGGTCACTGCGCGAAACCTATCCTGGCCACCGTTGCTCGCGAATTCGGAAACATACTGATCAACGCGTGTGTCTTGCCAAACCAGCGCGTTGGATAACGCCTTCCCTGTTTTTCTATTCCAGACGACCGTGGTTTCGCGCTGGTTAGTGATGCCAACTGCTGCGACCTCCCCCGACTGAACGCCAGAGGTGGCAAGAGCTTCGGCAATTACTTGTTGCGTGCAACGCCAGATTTCTTGCGGATTGTGCTCGACCCAGCCGGGCCGGGGATAAATCTGTTGATGTTCGCGTTGAGCAACGGCCACGATCTGCGCGCTGGCATCGAAGATCGCAAACCGTGTGCTGGTGGTCCCCTGATCGATAGCTCCTATGTAGCGGCTCACGGGCGATATAGTAAAAGAACTCGCGATGATTTTGTTGGCGCGCAGTGATCCGTTAGCGAATTTCAAAGGGGGAATGGCATCAGCAAGAGGACGGAAACGGTATGCAACGCATAAAGGTTAAAACGAAGAAAAAGCGGGAGATTGTAGATATCACCGATCGCCTGGAGAAGATCGTTGAGAAGGCTAGCTCCGGGGGAACAGGCTTTTGCCTTCTTTCCGTGCTGCACACCACGGCCGCATTGACGACGGCTGACCTCGACCCAGGTACAGATCTAGACATGCTGGACGCGTTCGAGGCATTAATCCCCAAACTTCGATATCGCCATCCACATGATCCGGAGCATGTGCCGGATCACATTCTTTCGGCGTTGATCGGTACATCAGTCGGTGTCCCCATCGAGAACTCGAAGCTGATCTTGGGGACCTGGCAGCGCGTTGTATTAGTAGAACTCGACGGCCCGAGGGAGCGCGATATCGTCATCTCAATAGCTCTCGAGAATCCATGAATACTGCGTCTCGCTCTAGAAGTTGAACATCGCCTGCAAGTCGATCCGGCGATTTGCAGAGCCTGACGAGAATGGACCACCGACTATCGATGTGTACTGGCCAAAAAGTGGCGAAGTGAGATTACTCACTGGACTTGCGTAGTTGGGATGATTAAGAGCATTTCGGATGAAAACGCTGAAGGTCAAGTTGTAACGACGATCGCTCGCCGCGCCCAACATCATCGGTCCCCCCATTCCCCTGCCGAAAGAACCACCATGCTGGTGCCCGCCCCCACCGGGTCCGCCAGGACCGCCGCCGCTGTTTGGACGTTCCAACTTTCTGCCGAATCCAAACGTCTTTCCTATGCGCAGATTGACACTGAAATGCGCTGGTCCGCTGAATGTGTTAATCGGAAGCAGCCGCGTTCCCGGCGTCGGTGCCAAGTCAAATACGCCGTATCGCGTGCAGGTGATGTTTGGAACCGGCGTGGACGGGCAATTGCCTGCAACGATTCCAGGCCGGTCGTTGAAGACCGAGTCACCATTTATATCCTGGCCGATCGTGACGCTGTAAGGGGAACCGGAACCGGCGAAGATCATAGGGCTCACTCGAAACGCATACGGTAGTGCGATCGTGCCGCCAAGGAACAATCGGTGGCGCGTGTCGAACGCGGCACGTCCCCAGTCTTGCTGGATGTCATAGGGATTCGAGGGAAAGCTTTCCGCCCCAGAGGTGTCGCTGTTGGCATAATTGAGCATGTAATTGCCGAATAACGACAACGCAGAACGTACGCGAATGTTTACGTTCGCGATCAATTGATTCTGTTTGAAGTCTCCAAGCGACTCGTATTGGTAAATATTTCCGAGGTTGCCGTACGGCCTTACCGCGGTGCTCGGGTCGTCAAGCTCGAAGGTACCTGGGAGCGGCGCATTGATGTTGCGCGTCAGGAACTGGTGGACGCCTCGAGAGTTCAAGTACGAAAGCGCGAAGTTTGCATTTCGGGAGATTTGTCTTTCGAGGCTGACGGCACTTTGCATCGTGTAAGGTGCGCGAAGGCGTGGATCGATCTGATAGGTCGTGAGCGCACTCTGGGCGCCGGTAAGATCGCATCCGGAAGATGGACAAGGAAACGTGGCCGGGTTCTGCACGATGAATTCCTGCTGGTTTACTCCATTCAGCCGATTCGCTTGTAGGATCAGATTTTCGCCGAACCGGTCATAGAACATCCCGAAACCTGCACGCAGTACGGTTTTAGGGTTGGAGCTGCGGCCGTGTCCGATGCCCCAAGCCAGCGCTACCCTGGGCGCCCAGTCCCCGTGGTCCCGAATAGCATTCTGTGTTTCGAACCTCAAACCGTAGCTAAGAGTCAGATTCGGAAAGAGCCGCCAATCATCTTGGAGATACAAACCGGCGTCGGCGTATGTGGCAGCTGTCCGCGGATTGCCCACGACAACGGTGTATTGACTAGCGCCGGGAACGGTGGAAGCACCATTCTGCAATGCCTGTTCCGCGGCTTGATAGGCGGAGAGCGAGGTGAACGTGAATGTGCCATTGAAGCCGGATGTTGAGGTACTCGAATCGTGAGTTCGCCGGATACGGGCGCCGAATTTCCAGAAATGTGAGCCCTGCGCCACCGACGTATAGTTCTGAAATTCGTAGCGATCTGTCCGGCTATTCACTTGGCCGAT
The DNA here is from genome assembly GCA_051984555.1 of Terriglobales bacterium. Classification (GTDB taxonomy): domain Bacteria; phylum Acidobacteriota; class Terriglobia; order Terriglobales; family Acidobacteriaceae; genus Gp1-AA122. The sequence continues at coordinate 68,015 of JBPYEW010000199.1, forward strand.
GCCGCCGCCTCCTCCGGTAAAGGAACCAAGGACCGAGATCGTCGGGCCGTTTACGATTGCCATCTGATCGTTGTTCTCGCGGACAAACTGGAACCGCGTTTCGTTTACCACCTTTGACCCAAAAATCTGCGTGTCACTCAGTTGCAGGGTGTGTTCTGTAGAAGATTCGCTATAGGCCTGAGAAGGCAGGGAGAGTTGCCCAACGCCCTCATTTTGGTCTGAATCGCGCCAATACTGATATCGCGCTGTAAGAGTGTTGTTCTTTCCTAGCTGGAAATCGATCCGCGGTCCCACATTCGTGCGTGTCCGAGGATGAGCAATGGCGGCACTGAATGGGGTGGGACTCAGATTTGGATCCAGTACGAGCGCGCTAACCACGACCTGATCGTTGATGTTTCGGCGTTGTGCGTCGATAAAGAAAGAGGCTCTCTTGCTCAGAGGGCCACCTAGATTCCCGTTGAAGATCGTCGAATCGTACGGCGGAATACGCACGTTGCCCTCGCCGGTGTCTTCAAAAGTGCTCTGAAAATTCACAAGGGGGTTCGGCGAGTTGAAAGCCGATGTGTTTCCGTTCACCATAAACTGGCCATGGAATTTGTCGGTCCCCGGCTTTGTGAAAATCTCGATCCGACCATAACCGAGTTGATCGTATTCGGCTGAGAACGGGTTCTGATTGATGCGAATTTCGCGAATGGCAGATTTTGGCGGCAGTTGACCCGCCGTGAAGCCGTCGATGTACATCTGACCGCCGTTCGGACCCGCTGATGGGCCGGCCAGTGCTTCCAGATCCGACTGTAGTTCGTCGGGGTCGTCGGATAAGGCCTCCAAATCTTTGCCTTTTAAAACAATCGAACTCGCATTATCAGAAGGATTGACGTCAACGCCTGTTGATTGGCTGTCGACCTGAACCTTTTCCTCTTCGACGGCTATAGAAAGAGGAACATCAAGTTGTTGCGCCTGTCCAACGGCCACCGTGAAACCGCTCGCGTAGGTCTGAAACCCTTTTGCCACCACTGTTAATGAGTATTCGCCCGGAGCAAGACCTTTGACCTCATAGACACCCGTGCGGTTTGTCTTCGTGTTCAGCGTCTTATTCTCCGCTGTGGACACTTGCACAATCGCTTCAGGGATAGCAGCTCCGGACGGGTCGGTCACCGTCCCGTGGATACTCCCAGTATTGGTTTGGCCGTCGGCGAGCACGGCAACGAACAAGCCGCAAGAAACAATCAGAACGCGTATGAATAAGTTCGAACAGCGCATAGTCGTCGATACCAAGAACTAAGCTGAAATCCGCACAGGTCATCCAAACTCATTGCCCTGCGTCTTCCCCGCCGCCTCCGCCCAGAGTCCATGGCGAAAGCACCATCCCCTCGCCCCCTTTCGGTGAGACCGCTAAGATCGGTTCCACCCCAGCCAACAAAGTGATAGCAGTGACTGCTCCCGTTGACGTGCCTTCCGTCGAGACGATCATGACAGCGTCGTCTTTCTGGAGATCTCTGATGGATACAGGTGGAACATGCGACAACATCTGCTGGAAGTCAGGTGAACCACCATTACGACGAACGGTTTCACCACCACTCGCAGGCGTTCCAGGATTCCCGGTTGAGCTTTTTTCGCCGGTGCTTGCCGCATTTCCTCCCTTCAGACGCATAGCAATCCTTTGTGCCATTTCGCTTGGCAGCTTGTGTAGCTGCGAGTCTGACGAAACTGTCACCTTGACTGGTTTCTTAATCATTGAGTCCATGACAGTGAGGGTGTTTGTAGAGGGATCGGTGGAGATAACTGTCCCGACAATATTGCGAAAGGTGCCAGCGACGATTTCGTCAGCGCTAAGCTCTTGTCCGTCGCTGGAGCGAGTACCCCGAGCACGAAGTTGGTCACCAACCTTTATCTGCTCAAGATTTGCAGGTTTGGCATCCTCGAACTTCACCGAATCGGGAGCGTAGCGGCGTACGATGGTGTTTCTCGACACCTGAATCAAAGTCGTCTTTTTCCCTGCCAGGGTCGTTATGGTAATGGTGATGTTTCCGGCCGCGGGATTTACCGCAGTGACCAGACCTCCCGTTCCGTTGCGTTGCCACTGTTGCCGGTCATGCTCTTGCTTTGCGGCGACGTCGGCGCGCGTCATGGCCATAATCATTACGGCCTTCAGGTTTTTGCTGTCCGGGCTGGCACTTCCACGAACAACAACCCGATCCCCGGCAGTCAATTCGTCGAGCTTGAGGGGTGTCGCGGTTTTGAGGTCTTTCTGGCCAACTTCAATCCTATAAATTCTGGTGGAAGAATCCACCTGTACGACTGAAATTGTGCCGTCATCGTTAGCGACCGTTAGTACTTGTCCGCCGATGTCTTTGATCGTGCCGGCGATTTTGGTGGTAGGAGGAGGCTGCTGTTGAGTTACCGCAGGCTTACCTTGAAGTACGATGAGAGCCACAGCGATTGCCGCATAGAAGACGACTTTTGAGACCTTCGCAGACATACCGGATAACTCTGAGAGGGGAGCATCTCTCGTACTAATTTAGCATCGCAAAAAGCATACCTGACCGGTTTTACAAAGCTTTACGAGGTTTTACCCTGGTCCGCGCGCCTCGAGAAAAATGCCGGCTGGTACAATGTGCGGCTTGTTTCGGGGAAGAAAAAGAACTTATGAGAAGCATTTTTTCACGACAGATTGCGTTCTATCTCCTGGTAGCCACACTCGGCTTACTACCGCAATGGACAATAGCCACTGCGCAGCAGACGACGGGATCTCACCAACCCGCTCCCGCTCAGCGCAGCGACTCCGATAAACAGGACTACCGGAGATTGATGGAGCAAGCGGATGAGAAGATCGCGAGCGAGGTAAAGACGCATTCTGAATTGATGAAGAATCTGGAATACCTGACTACCGAGATCGGACCTCGTTTGACCGGGTCTCCACAAATGCAGCACGCAAGCGACTGGACCCTGAAGCGCTTTCGCGACTACGGGATAGATGCGCACTTGGAGACAGCGCAAATTCCGCACGCATGGACCCGTGGCAACGACAACGCCGAGATCACAGCGCCCATTTCCAGGCGTATTGATGTGCGGTCTCTTGGATGGGGGAAATCTACAAACGGTCCAATTGAGGGACCAGTGGTCATTGTGGAAGTGAAGTCGCTTGACGAATTGGCCCAGTATAAAGACAAGCTCCACGGGGCAATTATCCTTCCTGGCAAGCCTCGGGATCCGATCAATGAAGACGAGGCAGACAACGCATATGATGCTGTGATCTCTCCACCCAAGGGACTCCCGAAAGAAGGAGAGATGACATGGCGGGAGCGTTTCCGCATGTTGCGCCTGGTTGCGGAAGCTGGCGCGGGCGCGATTCTTCTGGACAGCAGCAAGAACGACAATCTCTTCAACATGAGCGGCGGATTTAACCACTTTGAACCTTCCGATGCGCCGATCGCGTTCATCAGTCACGAGGACTACAGTCTGATCTATCGCCTGCGGCAAGCGGGCGCAGTTAGCCTCAGAGTCGATTTGCAGGGCAAGTTCAGTACGGGACCGGCTCCGGCCTCCATCACCGTCGCAGAAATTAAAGGGAGTGAATTACCTGGGGAGCGCGTGATTGTCGGAGGCCACCTCGATTCCTGGGACTTGGGCCAGGGGGCGCTCGACAACGGAACTGGAGCCATGGCAGTCCTTGAGGCCGCGCGTGCGCTGAAGGCCTTGAACCTGCGACCGAAGCGCACAATCACATTCATCTTGTTCACTGGGGAAGAGCAAGGTGGTATCGGGGCGGACACCTTCATCAAGAATCATGAAGCAGAGATTCCCAAAATTGATGCCGTGTTGATTCATGATACCGGGACGGGCGAAGTGTTCAGTATTGCGCTTGAGGACCTATGGAGTACGGCGCCGCTGATGAACGAAATCTACCTGCCCTTGCAAGAGGTGTTCGAATTGGCGCCGATCAGCACTCGCTTTTTCGGTGCTTCGGATCATGAGCCATTTCTGCACAAGGGTGTTCCCGCTTATTTCTGCATACAGAAGGCGGATCATTATGGCGACGCTCACCACAGTCAGGCTGACACTTTTGACAAAGTAATCCCAGGCGAGGTCAACGAGGGCGCTGCTCTGTTGGCTGCATGGGCGTGGAATGTTTCGGAAATGCCGATCCCGCTGCCGCATCATGGTACGGCCAAGGACCCCGAAGGCGTGGAGTAGCCAAGCGGGTACTTCCAGGGTAAATGTTGGTGAGATACAACGGATTCGTGACCCACGCCCAATTGATCAAACTCGGTGAAAAATGGCTTCGCAAACGGAGATGCCGCGTGGTGCTCAGCGAACAGACGGTGGATTGCGGTGAAGTTCCGGACATTGTCGGCTGGCGCAGCGACGGCCACTCTGTTGTGGTCGAATGTAAGGTATCGCGCTCCGATTTCTTTGCTGATCAGAAGAAGAGCGCTCGTGCGGCGCCCGACACTGGTATGGGTCGAGAACGCTTTTACTTGGTTCCGAAAGGCCTTTTGACTCGGGCGGATCTGCCTCCTGGCTGGGGGTTGCTGGAATGCCACAATCGAGATGTTGAATTGACAGTCAAGCCAACTGTTCGCAATCTTCGGGACCAAACATCTGTTCTTGCCGAGCTAAAGCTGCTGATTGCGAGTCTACGGCGTGTAGAAATCAGGATCGAACCCCAAACCATCACCGAATTTCTGAAGTGGAAGAATCGGATGGCCGAATACAACGGTGGGCAACTGCCCAACGAAATGATTTCAGCCGAAGAGGAAGCCGCACAGGTCTTCTGACCAACATACCCGCCTATAAAAAGAAACCCTCTAAGAAAATAAGAATTTCTATTCCAACATTCTGTGGCAAAGCTAAACGTGCGCACATCCAATATGCATTATTGGTTCATCACATATGGTATGCAGCGTGCGTCCGGCAACTTGGAAAATCCTGCTGGCCTTCGGTGCGATTTATTTCGTGTGGGGATCGACTTTTCTAGCGATTCGCATCGGCGTGAGCGAAGTCCCTCCGTTCTTGCTCGCCGCCATTCGATTCACGAGCGCCGGTGCGATCCTCTATACCTGGATGCGCCTTCAAGGAGTCGACTCCCCCTCAGCTCGGGAGTGGGGCGTTGCAGCCCTCCTTGGAGCGGTCGTATTCGTCCTTGATTACGGAGCCCTCTTTTGGGCGGAACAGCGCGTCCCGTCTGGGATAGCAGCCGTTCTTTTGGCAACAATTCCGGTCTTCATCACCATCCTCGACATCATTTTTCTCCATACGCAGAGGTTGACTCTGCGCCTTGCCGCGGCGCTATTGATTGGTTTGGCAGGCGTCGCAGTGCTCATGCATCACTCCGCGGCACTCGGCGAACCCCCCGTAAATCGCGTAGGTGCTTCGGCGCTGCTTTTGGCCGCTGTGAGTTGGTCCTTTGCGACGATTTTCACCCCAAGGTTGAAGTTACCTGCTTCGAAGGGGATGAGTTCAGCGGCGCAGATGCTAACTGGAGGGATTCTTCTCTTTGCGGTCGCGGCCTTGACCGGTGAGATAAACGGCTTCCATTTCACTTCTGTGTCTTACAAAACCTGGGCGGCCTTGGCGTATTTAGTGCTCGCTGGCTCAGTCGGAGCTTTCACTGCCTACGTATGGCTGCTTCACTACGAATCGCCGACCAAAGTGGGGACGTACCTATGTTAATCCAGTTGTGGCCGTGGCAATCGGCTATTGGTTTGGTGGGGAGGCGATAGGTGTCCGTACCCTGTTTGGCACAGCACTGATTCTGCTCAGCGTTCTCGCCATCAATTTCATGCCAAGGCTTGGTAAGCAGCCGGCGGGCGGCCCTGGTGAGCGAATCAAACCGTACTCCGAGCGTGACGAGATTGCCCAAACATCACTTGGCGTCGTGGAAGATGACGCCTAGTGTGTATCGTGTTCCTGTATGAACGCGGCTAACGCCATGTCGCATAGCAATTCGGTAGTATCCGCGAGTTCCTTGGGCAGGCCTGTCTCGGGTGGCGAACATCACAATTTCGCCCAGCATCGGCGAAATGACTTCACCTTTTGACTGCGCGCGTGGCCGCTGCTCAACCAGCAAGAACTCGCCTCCCGTGTAGTCTCGACCAGGGGCGCTGAGAAAGCACGTGAGTTGGAGTGGGAAAACGAGATCGCCATAGAGATCCTGATGCAAGCAGTTGTATGCGCCGGCTTCATAATGGAGGATAAGCGGCGTTGGCTTGCGTTGTCCGTGTTTGTGGCACATGGCCAGAAATTCGTCCAGAGATTCGGGAAACCTCTGTTCGTTGCCCAGTTGCGCAGACCACATATTTGCTATGCGTGCGAGGTAAGGATAAAAGCCGGCCCGGAGTTGCTGAACGATTTCCGGCAAAGGCTCGGCAAAATACTTGTAATCACCAACTCCGAAGCGAAAGCGCGCCATATCGATGTGGCTTCTGAATCGCTCTTTATGCGGATACAGCCGGATGAGTGCCTCACACTCTGCTTGCGTCAATAGAGGCGGCGTTTTGGCGTAACCTGACTCGGATAATGAACTCTCCAAGTCCCGCCAACTGAGAAGAGAAATCCTCTCCGGAATATCAGTCATAAGCTGCCTTTTTCGGATGCTAGAAGATGTGGATGGGTGGAACTATCCGAAAATTGCGGCGAATTCCGAGATGAGAGTTTGCCCGCAAACGCTTGCCATTTTGCGGTCAGCGAAGTCCATAAAGGACCAGAATCTCGTTCACCTGGCAGCCGTAGATTCGCGACAGAGAGTACAGCCGGTACATACTTGGCACTACGTTCTTCGACTCCATTACTGAAAGGCGCGCGGGCGACACGACTAGCCGTGGATTCCGATGTCGTTGTGCCAATCGCCGGCTTGCGTATTCGACATCCCGCATTGTGAGGCCTAATTTCTCGCGTAGGGTGCGCAGACGCTGACCTCCAGTAGCCATACTCCCTCACTTGCCCGGACCCGGGCCACACGAAGGATACGCGGATCAATGATTTTGGGCTGTGATCAACCTCACATCTGGAAGTCTGAGCGTTGGTCCCGTCTGGATCTTCCGATTCGTGCTTTGTAGAGGAAATGGCCGGGAGGATGAAGAGGGTCACGAAAAGTGACCAGAGGTACAACCTAACAAGAGTGAGCTACATCCGAAGTGTGTCTCTGGACCCGCCCAGGGAACTCGAAGCGGGAACAGCCCATCCGTTCTGGGTCGCTCCAACGGATGGGCTGTTTTGTTTGTACTACGTCGGTTGTTCCAATTCGAGGAGCAGCGGCTGAAGTTCTCCGACAACTGCTGCATCGCCCTTTGCCAGATCGCTCGTAATCTTGTCACGAGCGGACAACACGTTCGCCAACTTCGCTTTTATTTTCGCGTCGCCTGTAGAAGCAGACAGTTCTTGTGCTCTTTGAAACCACTGTTGTGCGTACCCGGAAGCTGTTCCATAGTTCAGTTGTGAGGCGGCGACATAGGTAAGAGCCGCATACTGGCGCACCTGATCGAGCTTCAGGTTTGCTTCGCATTCAGTCGCCTGTTCTTGCGAAGCGTGTGCTCTCACAAACTCCGGAATGAATCCGAGTAGAAACCCGACAAGCAGCAGAACGATCCACACCAAGAACTTTCGCATGCGCAGCCCCCGGAACGAAGAGCTATTGTAGCGCCGAGATGAGTTGCCCGTGTGCGAGGGACGGCGAGATCTCCAAGCGCAGAAATTGCCGAAGGTCAGAAGTTGAAGAAATTGCGAAAGCTGGTAACGCGCAAACCGCCGCAGGACAGAAGGTATGCTGCTGCCACCAAGCCTCCCCACGTAGGGAAGGTGATGCTCAGCAGGTATACCAAGCTCGACAAGCTGGAACCGGCTCTTTTCTGCGGCGGCATAGTTGATATGGACTCTCGCCACTGATACGAACACAGAACAGCTCAAAAAGATGCGCAGCGGTCGCCGGAAAGTGGCGGCTCAAGAAACAAGCTGGGGGACAAATCCATCTTTCATCCTCCCCCGATAATGCGTAAGTCGTTTGTTTCTGGCGTGTCCTAGTACCTCCGTACCGTGCTTAGTACCTTAGTTACGGTGGCATGCGGCTTTGCGCCGCAATGTGCAGGTACCCCACTACATATAGTATCCGCAAGAAACATACACGCAGCATATGGTGAGCGGTTGCATCTAATTGAGAATTACCTCCAGAGAAACTCGGCAAAAACCCCAGAAAACACGGAAATACACTAACAGTCAGGGACTTTCAGGGTTGAGCTATGCTCTGCACACGATTAACCCCGAAACCTAGTTTCATGGCCGAAGTTTTGAAGACGAACTCTCCAAATCGCGCTGTGGGCGCCGGCAGAAAGCTGGTGCGACGCGCGGCTTTTCTGTGGTTGGGGCGCTAACTTTATGGCAGATGCACGCGAAGTTATGAACATTCGCCAGGCTTCGCAGTACCTGGGAGTGAGTCCCGACACGCTTTACAAGTACGTCAACGAGCAGAAGATTCCGGCATTCAAGTTAGGGAATCGCTGGCGCTTCAAGAAATCGAAGCTGGACCAATGGATGGAAGAACAAAGCGCGGACACTGAATCGCGCGATGGGAAACGAAGTAAAGCGGCGCGAGCTGCAACTTCGCAGTAATCGAGATAAACCGGAAATAACCGGCGAAATAAAGGCGGGCACATGTTTGGATTCGGATCGAAATCGATAGTTGGTCTGGATGTGGGCTCTTCGAGCATCAAGGCCGTCGAGCTGAAGCGGACCCGGGCGGGCATCGAAGTGGCACACCTGGGACTGGAGTCGCTGGCTCCTGACATCGTTGTGGACTCCATGATCGTGGATTCCGGCACGGTTTCGAGTGCGATCTCGAAATTGTTTACCGATTGTCAGATCAAGACGAAGGCAGTGGCGACTGCTGTTAGCGGTCATTCCGTGATTGTGAAGCGAATCCCGCTTCCGGCGATGAGCGACCAGGAATTGGCGGAAGCCATACCAAAAGAGGCCGCGCAGCACATTCCGTTCGATCTTGCCGATGTCAACCTGGATTACCAGATCCTTTCGGAAGACGCCGGCAGTCCGACGATGGATGTTCTCCTCGTAGCCGTTAAGAAGGACAAGATACTGAACTACACCAACGTACTCTCGATGGCCGGCAAGACACCCGCTATCGTGGACATTGACTCGCTGGCACTGCAGAACTGCTACGAGTACAACTATGAGCCCGCGTCGGGCCAGGTTGTAGCGTTGTTGAACCTCGGCGCCAGTGTCATGAACATCAACATCGTAAAAGGAACTACTCCCTTGTTCCCCCGCGATGTCAGTGTTGGCGGGCATCAGTACACCGACTCGCTACAGAAGGAATTAGATCTTAGTTTTGACGACGCCGAGGCGCTGAAGCTGGGCAGAAAAGTTGGCACAGTCAGCGAAGACGCGAAGACGCCGATCCTGCAGCAGGTGACGGAAATCATCGTGTTGGAAATTCAGAAGACATTTGATTTCTTCCGCGCCAGCGCAGCTGGAGAGCACATTGAGAAGATTTACCTGGCGGGTGGCTCTTCGAAAGTCCCTGGTCTAGTGGAAGCCTTGCGCCAGGAGTTCTCATTGCAAGTGGAGTTGTTCAACCCGTTCCAGAAAATTGCTCCACCGGTGGATGGAATGTCGGCGGACCTGATTGAACAGAATGCCGGGCAGATGGCGGTCGCTGTGGGCTTGGCCCTGAGGAGCTTTGACGACCTATGATCCGAATCAACCTGCTGGGTGCATCAAGACCGAAAAGTAAGCGCGGCGGCGCCCCCGCCATGCCGGAAATCAGTATCGGCGGTGGCATCAGTCCGCTGATCAAAGCAGTGGCTGTGCTGGCGATCGCCGGAGCCGCGAACGGTGTGTATTGGTACAAGCTCGATCGAGAGAAGCAGAAGATCGACCAGCAGATGACCATCGCTATCCGTAAAAACCAGGAGCTATCGCAAGTCAAGGCGCGTTATATGGAGCGCCAACGGGAAGCAGAGAACTACAAGCGACGCGTTGACGTCATCGATCAACTGCGGGCGGCGCAGACAGGTCCAGTGAACCTGCTGAACATGGTGGGTACAACCATCAACAACACCGACGCGGTTTGGCTCAACAATGTGAAAGATCAGGGTGCCACCATTGAAGTAGAAGGTCTCGCATTGAGCCAGGACGCAGTCGCAAACTTAATCACCAACTTGCAGAAAACTGGTTTCTTCAAGACGGTCGAAATTAAGGAAACATACCAGGATGATCAGGTGAAGGATATGCAGGCTTTCTTGTTCACGCTTTCCTGCGAGAAAGGGAAGTCGTAAAGGCTGGAACTATGGCGAACTTCAGTGAATTGTCGGACATCAAGCAGTGGGGCGCGATGCTGTTGGGTGCGGCCGTTCTAAGCGCGGCGCTGTTTTTCACCGTGTTCAAGGGCCAAGCCGAAGCGAATACCAAAGCGCAGCAGGACCTGAGTTCCAAGATGCGCGAGAACACGGAGTTGGAACAGTACCGTCCCAAGTTGCAGGAGTTGGAGCGGCAGGTGGCAAATCTCAAGCAACAGCTTGAGATCGAGCGCCGTATCGTTCCGGACGAGAAGCAGGCCGATGATTTCATCCGCATGCTGACCGCGGAAGCAAACAAAGCTGGCGTGGAGCTTCGCCGATTCACGGCAAAGCCGGTCGCGAGCAAGGAGTATTACACCGAGATGCCGTTCGAGCTGGACGTCGACGGTCCTTACTACTCCATGCTCAATTTCTTCGATCGTGTCAGCAAGCTGGAGCGCATCGTGAATATCTCCAACCTGCTGGTTTCATCGACTCGCAAAGCGTCGGACGCGAAACCGAAACACACCTATACGTATGCTCCGAATGAGAGCGTGGTAGCGACTTGTGTCGCGACAACTTTCTTCAGTCACGACCAGGTACCGCCGACGCCGCAGCAGGTGAAGCGATAAGGGAATCCTATGAAGCTGACTTCAGGCATTCTGTTATTGGCAATGACGACGGGCAGCGCTTTTGCGCAAAGCCCGAACATTCTCCAGAATACGAAAGACAAGCTGAACACTGCACAGCAGCAGCGTGTCGATCAGGAGAATGCAGCTCTTGGCAACGGCCAGGCTTCTGCGGCCAAGCCGGCGCCTGCGGGAAAGCCCGCGGTGAAGACGGTGTCGCAGACCTCTGCTCCGACTGTCAAGCCGGCAGTGCAGCAAACTAAGCCGGTGGTGCAGCCATCGAAAGCGGCTGCTCAGCAGACCAAGCCAGCCCTGCCGCAATTGAAAGCGACGAGTGCGGCGAGTAAGCCGGTTGTTCCAGCGACAAAGCCGGCTCAGCCGACCACGAAAGCCGACGCCCACAAGCTGGCGCCGACCAAGATCTCGATTGCTCCTGTAGCTCCTCAGCCAAAACAGGGTGCGCAGAAAACGAAGTCTGCTGCGAAGAAAGACGCTAAGAAAGAAGCAGCGCCGAAAAAGACTGAAGCGAAGGAGGAAGCTAAACCGGCTTCCACCGACAGTGCACTAGCTGAGCCTCCGAAGGAAAAGAAGACCATCACTGCCGAAGGCCGTCGAGATCCCTTCATCAGCCCAGTGGTAAGCCGAGCGTCGGGACCCAACTGCAGTGTTGGTAAGAGATGCCTGGCCATCGATCAGATTAGTGTGCGCGGCGTGGTCAAGGCGGATAGCGGCATGATCGCCGTTGTGGTGAATTCGCTGAATAAAGCCTATTTCTTGAAAGAGAACGACCCGGTCTACAACGGATATGTCGTGAAGATCACGGGTGACTCCGTGGTTTTTAAGGAAACGGTGCAGGACCGGTTGGGCAAGGAATCGACACGCGAAGTTGTGAAGAAGATTACAACCCCTGCCGTATAGGCAGAGAAAAAGGATTTTGCGAAGAGACACGCAGCGGAATAGATCCCGCGCGTGTGGGGAGAAGCGAAATGCGAAAGCAATTGCTGGGTGTTTTTCTACCGCTATTCATAGTCAGTTTCATGGTAGCGGCTGAGACCGGGACCACGGGCACGGCAACCACTGCCCAAGCGGCCGACAAACGTGCCGCCGTCCGCAGCGTGGACGTGGTGCGCGGAGACGACGGCGTAAGCATCGAGATATTTGGCACCGGGCAACTCGAGCCCAAGCTGAGCACACTCGACCGCCCAAACCGGGTCATTGTTGACTTGCCGAACACGATTGCGGCTACCAGCGTGCGCAACCTGGCAGTCGACAGCGCCGGTGTTAAGGCCGTCCGGCTTGGCACGAATGGCCAAGGCACCACCCGATTGGTGATCGATCTCGAGCGGAAGATGGCCTATGACATGGAGCCTGCAGCCGGGAAACTGGTGCTCAAACTTCATGCCGGCAACATTGCCAAAGCAGCTCCCGTAACGACACCCAAAGCAACGGTGGCGGACGCGAAGCTGCCTATGACGGCTGCTCCGAAGAGCCAGCCGGCAACGACACAAGTAGCAGCGTCGAAGCCTGCCTCGGAATTTGCCTTCATCGAACCGTCGTACAGTCCGAAGGACGAGAAGGCGGAGTCGACAGCAAGCAACGTGATCGCGCCCCCAGCACGCGTGATCGAAGCTGCTGCGAAGTTCTCCGATAAGCCCGCGGACGCGATGCTTCCCAAGGCGAGCGCTTCTCTTCAGCAATCCGGCACTGCCGCTCCGGCTGTAAATATGGCTGCGGAGCAGAAAGCTGAAATGGCGCACAATCCTTCCACGACGGGTCCGAAGTACACGGGCGAGCCGATCTCGGTCAACCTGAAGGACGTCGATCTGAAGGATTTCTTCCGCCTCATCCACGAGATCAGCGGCCTCAACGTCGTGCTTGATCCCAACGTAAAGGGCACGCTGACCATCGTTCTTGATGACGTGCCGTGGGACCAGGCTCTGGACATCGTTCTTAAGAACAACGACCTCTCGCGTCAGCTGGAGGGCAATGTTCTGCGAATCGCCACCGTCGATACGCTGAAAAAGGAAGCCGAATCTCGCCGCGCACAAGTGGAAGCCGAAGCTCTGGCCGTGGACAAGGTGACGGTAACCCGTTTCCTCAGCTATGCCCACGCAAAGGATGTTGTTCAGACCATGAAGAGCTTCCTGAGCCAGCGTGGCGATGTCATCGCGGATGAACGTACGAATGCACTGATCATCCAGGACATACCATCCGTTATTCCGCCCATCGATCGTTTGCTGCAACAACTCGACCGCAAGACACAGGAAGTCGAGATCGAAGCCCGAGTGGTTGCCGCAACACGCAGTTTCGCGCGTGATATCGGAACCCAGTTCGGATTCGGATTCGGCAACTCCGCAACTGCTGTAGGCGGAGCAAGCAGCGCCGGAACGTCTCCAGTGGGTGTGTTCGGGCTGCAACCGCAATATACGGTCGTTGGCTCCTCTGCGCCGAGCTCTACGACCCTGACGCAGATTCCGCTTTTCTCGAATCTGCCGGTAACGAGCCCGACCAGCGGCTTCACATTCTTGAACTTCACTCGTCATTATCAGATCGATGCGATCCTGACAATGGCGGAATCCCGTGGCCTGCTCAAGATTCTGTCTCGTCCGCGAGTGGTCACACAAAACAACATACAGGCACTCGTCCGGCAGGGTGTTCGCGTTCCCATCGTTACCCAGGCTCAGTTGGGTGGGCCGCCGACGGTTAGCTATGTAGACGCGTTCCTCCGCCTAACGGTCACTCCGCAGATCACGTCGGAAAATACAATTTTCCTCAACGTTGATGTCGAGAACACGACACCTGACTTCGGACGTACTGTTCAGGGCAATCCAACGCTGATCACTCAGCAGGCGACCACACAGGTGCTTGTGACCGACGGCGGGACTGTCGTGATTGGCGGCGTCATCCAGACGCAGAACAATACGAACATTCAGCAGGTGCCGCTGCTCGGCAATATCCCAGCGCTTGGGAACTTGTTCAAACGCCGCACAGTGAGCACTTCCAATCAGGAGCTGATTTTCTTCATCACTCCTCGCATCATTCAGACATAGTTCTAACGAGTTGAAAGAAGACCGCCGCCGGAGTTCCTGAAGAACCTGTCAGGACATCCGGCGGTTTGTCGTTCTTAAGGCGTTATCTTCAGACCTAATCCCATCTCTATACGACCTGCCTGCTACACTCAGCACGATGGATCATAAGAAGCGATTGAAGCGGATTGAGCGTGAGCTCGCCGTTCTCAACCTGGATTCCCTGATCGTCACGCACCTGCCAAATATTCGCTATCTCTGCGGATTCACAGGTAGCACGGGCACTCTGTGGGTACAGCACGGGTCAGCAGTCTTCTTCACAGACGGACGGTATACGTCTCAGGCGAGGGAGCAGGTTCAGGGCGCAAGGGTGGTCATCACGCGCAATTCTCCGCTGCTCGGAGGTGGCGACTGGATCGCCGGCAAAACAGGCCGAGAGAAGCACGTCCTGGGCATCGAGAGCGAGTACATGACCGTTGCGGCGCAACATCGGCTTCGTGAAATCCTTCCCAAAAAGGTCCAAATTAAGCAAGTCTCTGGGGTCATAGAAAAGCACCGAGTCGTTAAGGATGCCGACGAAATGGAGGCGACGCGGAAAGCCGTCCTCGCGGGCGCCAAACTCTTTAAGGTCTTGCTAGAGACCGTAAGACCGGGAGCCCGGGAGTCTGAGGTGGCCGCGGAACTTGAATATGCGGCGCGCAAGGCGGGAGTTGAGGGGATGTCGTTTGAAACTATCATTGCAAGCGGTCGAAGAAGTGCGCTCCCACACGGCCGCGCCTCACAAGACGCCATACCAGCGAACGGGTTCGTAGTATGCGACTTCGGTGTTATACTCACTGGTTACTGCTCGGACATGACCCGAACGCTGTATATGGGCCGGGCAAACGGGGAAGCCCGAAGCTTCTATGAAGCTGTGCGGCAAGCCCAGTTAGCTGCCATAGCTGCGGTGGCGCCCGGTATTCCTATCGGAGAAGTAGACCGGGCAGCACGACGTGTACTGAAAAGAGCTGGTCTGGGTCAGTACTTCACGCATTCCACAGGCCACGGTGTGGGGCTAGAGATCCACGAGGCCCCTCGCGTGGCAGCCGGGCAGTCCGACTTGCTGCGGCCCGGCATGGTGATCACGATTGAACCGGGCGCGTATGTCCCCGATAAGTGGGGTGTGCGCATTGAAGATATGGTGGTCGTGACCGACAGCGGTTGTGAAGTGCTCACTCCTACCAGCAAAGAACTCATCGCTGTCTGAACTGGGAATCCAAGTGTGCGTCTCACTGGGTTCTCTCCGGCAAGCACCGCCGGTATGAAAGTCCCGGACATGAATCAAAAAGAGTTACGAGAGCTCATCGAATTCCTGAAAGAGCAGGACATCGCCGAGTTTGAACTGGAGCGCGGGGATGTAAAGGTTCGCATCAAGCGCTCTGTACAAGCAGCCCCGCCTGCCGAGACTCGCATTGTAGCGATTCCCGCGGCTGCTCCGATCCAGACTGTTTCGGCTCCGTCCGCGTCGGGGTCTCCTGCTGCGGGGGCCAAAGACGCGAGCGTCTCTGCGGCCGGGGAAGATGGCCTGCACACTGTACGCTCGCCCATAGTCGGCACCTTCTACGAGTCCCCCTCACCAGGGGCTCCGCCGTTTGTAAAAGCAGGCGACTCGGTTGAGGCGGGACAAGTGCTCTGCATCGTCGAAGCGATGAAGCTTATGAATGAGATTGAGTCTGACGTAGCGGGTGAAATCGTAAAGCGGCTCGTGAACAACGGGCAGCCCGTGGAATACGGTCACGAGCTATTCGCAATTCGGCCTAAGAAGTGAGTGGGGTTCAACCTCTTGGCGCGCCGAGCGCGCCTTTTTTGTGTCCGAACTCGGATGAGTACATTCGGGTGCCAAGCTAATCGTTCGTTGCCAACTTTTCTTGTCGCATGTTCAAGAAGATTCTCATTGCCAATCGGGGTGAAATTGCACTGCGCATCATCTGCGCCTGCAAAGAATTGGGTATTCGGACAGTCGCGATTTACAGCGAGGCCGACCGTAACTCGCTTGCCGTCAAGTTTGCCGACGAGGCGATCTGTATCGGCCCACCGCAACTAGCGCAAAGCTACCTGAGCATTCCGGCTGTGATCAGCGCGGCTGAAATCGCGAATGTCGACGCGATTCATCCCGGTTATGGACTGTTAGCCGAAAACGCGAACTTCGCGGAAGTATGCGAGACCTGTGGCATCAAGTTCATCGGACCTCCACCTGAAATCATTCGATTAATGGGAGAAAAGGAGAAGGCTCGGGCGGCGATGAAGAAAGCCGGTGTCCCGATTTTACCGGGGTCCGACGGCGTACTTGCCTCAGACGGAGAGGCAATGGAATGGGCCAAAGAGGTTGGTTTCCCGGTCATTATTAAAGCGTCCGCTGGCGGTGGCGGACGGGGTATGCGCATCGTGCGAAGTGCGGAAGAATTACCCGGATTATTCCAGGCTGCACAATCCGAAGCCGCCGCAGCTTTCGGTAATGGCGACCTCTATATGGAGAAGTATGTCGAGCATCCTCGACACATCGAGTTCCAGGTGTTAGGGGACACCTATGGGACGGTGGTCAGCCTGGGAGAGCGTGAGTGCAGCATCCAGCGCCGGCATCAGAAACTGCTCGAGGAATCGCCGTCGGTTCGTGTCTCTCCGGAACTACGCAGTGAAATAGGCGCAACTTTGAGTCGCACGCTTTCGGAGATCGGGTATGTAAACGCGGGTACGGTCGAGTTCTTGATGGCGCAGGACGGCAAATTGCATTTCATAGAAATGAATACCCGTATCCAGGTGGAGCATCCGGTCACCGAGATGGTCACGGATGTCGACCTGGTGAAGAGCCAAATCTTGCTTGCCGCCGGCGAACGTATGCAAACTGTTCTACATGGTCCCGTAGTTCATCGTGGCCATGCGATCGAGTGCCGCATCAACGCCGAGCATCCGGAAAAATTCACTCCTTCGGCAGGGAAGATCACGGCGTTCCATCCGCCCGGTGGTACAGGCGTGCGCATCGACACTGCGGCCTATGCGGAGGGAACGATCCCCCCTTATTACGACTCGCTCATCGCAAAACTCGTTGTGCGAGGTAAGGATCGCGATGAAGCTATATCCCGCATGAGTCGAGCTCTTGAAATGTTCATCGTAGAAGGAATCTACACTACCATCCCGCTGCACCGCCGCATTCTCGCCGACCCCGATTTCAGGGCAGGCAAGATTGATACTGGCTTTATCGAACGGTTCCTGACGGCTACAAAGAAGGAAGCGAAGAGGTGAACCTTAGCCTCACCAACTCGGCGAGAGCTTGATGCTCAGTCTGCCCCGACTCTATGCGATCATTGACGCTTCCTGTTTCCGCCATCCAAGTCTTCTCGTAAACGCTGCCGAGGAGTTGGTTTCAGGAGGGGCGACGCTTGTGCAATACCGCAATAAGTATGGCAGTCCAGACGAGATGCTCGAATGTGCCAGTCAGTTGAAGCGGCGCATCGGGAAAGCGGCAAAGCTCATCATGAATGATCGAGCAGATCTGTGCCTTGCTGCCGGATTCGACGGAATTCATGTCGGACAAGACGATCTTTTGCCACAGACTGTTCGCGAGATCATCGGGTTCGACTTGCTCCTCGGGGTGTCCACGCATAACCCTTCGCAAGTTGTCGAAGCCGACAGCACGTCTGCCGATTACGTCGCCATTGGCCCCATCTTTACTACGGCCAACAAAGCCAACCCCGACCCCGTCATCGGTCTCGAAGGCGTACGTTTAGCTCGCGGTTTGACCCAAAAGCCACTAGTGGCGATTGGGGGGATCACTCGCGAGAATTGCCGACAAGTGATCGAGGCGGGTGCGGATTCGGTGGCTGTCATTGGTGATCTTGTCCGGGATCCCGGAAAATCAGCAGAGGAATTTTTCCGCATCTTGAGGTAAAGTCGTTCCGCTCTCCTTCATCACCTAAGGAATTGCGTGAGTACACAGGTCAAATCTCCAGCGGTGCCGGCAGTTTCGAATGAGTGGGAAGCGGCTACCCACCAGAATACCGAATTTGTAAAAGGTCTCGGCCTGACCAGCGCCACGACGTTGGTCATGGGTTCGATGATTGGCTCAGGCATTTTCATCGTCTCGGCGGAGATCGCCCGGGAAGTGAATTCGCCGGCTTTGCTGATTGGCGCCTGGCTAGTCACCGGGTTCATGACGATAGTTGGTGCACTCAGCTACGGTGAGTTGGCAGCCATGATGCCACGCGCTGGCGGGCAGTATGTCTATCTACGTGAATCGCTCGGACCTTTATGGGGGTTCCTATACGGGTGGACCCTCTTCCTGGTCATTCAAACGGGGACGATTGCAGCGGTTGGTGTCGCTTTTGGCAAGTTTCTCGGAGTCTTTTTTCCGTCCATTTCTTCTACTCATTGGCTCCTGCACTTCTGGAAAGCTCCTCCGATAAAGATCGGCCCTATGGTCCTGGGGAACATGGACGTAGGGCTCAACACCCAGAACTTGGTCGCGATCGTGATGGTGATCGTGCTCTCGATCATCAATGTCTTCGGCGTCAAGATTGGGGCAATCATCCAAAACGTCTTCACGATTTCCAAGGTCCTCGCGCTAGCCGGGCTTGTGTTTCTTGGGTTGTTTATCGGAAGAAATGCCCACGCTTTGGCAGCGAACTTCAGCGGGCACTTCTGGGACAATGCTGGCCTTACCGCAAAACATGCGATTCAGGTAGGCATGGGCGGGCCAATGGTTTGGGTCGGGACAGTGACCGTATTAGCCGTGGCACAGACGGGCTCGCTATTCTCCGCTGACGCCTGGAACAACGTGACTTTCACCGCCGGCGAAGTTAAGAACCCGCAGCGGAATCTTCCTTTGTCGCTTGCGATGGGCACAGGCGTCGTTATCCTTTTGTATGTTCTTTGCAATTTCATTTACCTGAACGTGCTGCCATTGGCCGGAAGCCCGAACGGCGCCACCATTCTTGAGCGCGGGATTCAGTACGCGAGCGAAGAGCGAGTTGCCACCGCAGTTCTGACCCAAATGTTCGGGGCCGCCGGAGGGTTCCTGATGGCGGCTGCCATCATGCTCTCGAGTTTTGGGTGCAACAACGGCTTGATCCTCGCCGGGGCGCGGGTTTACTACGCCATGGCTAAGGACCGGCTGTTCTTTCGCGAGGTTGCGAAGTTACACCCGAAATACAAAACCCCTGCGGTATCACTGATGGTGCAGATGGTCTGGACCTGCATCCTCTGCCTGTCAGGAACCTACGGGCAATTGCTGGACTATATCGTCTGCGCTGTCCTGATCTTCTACATACTCACCATCGCGGGGCTCTTTGTGCTAAGGCGCACACATCCCGAAGCCGAGCGCCCGTACCGGGCGGTCGGGTATCCAATATTGCCAAGTATTTACATCATCATGGCACTGTTCATTGATATCGTGCTATTACGCTACAAGCCGCAGTACACTTGGCCGGGATTGATAATCGTCTTGATCGGGATTCCTGTGTACTATCTCTGGTCTCGGCGAAGCGGTGGGCAGAACGCAAAAACCGTCATAGCTTAAGGAGCAAACTGGATGGCCAATTTATTGGCAACCAAACCATTGGACGTAATTCTGAGCGAGGCTCATGAAACCGGTGAGCACAGTCTCAAGCGAGCTTTAGGTCCCGTCAACCTCATCACGCTGGGAATCGGTGCGATTATTGGCACGGGCATCTTCGTACTGACGGGAGCCGCGTCTGCCATGTACGCCGGACCGGCGATTGTGCTCTCCTTCATTCTGGCCGGGATCGGTTGTGTTTTTGCGGGCCTGTGTTATGCAGAGTTCTCCTCTTTAATCCCCATTGCTGGATCGGCCTATACCTACGGTTATTCGACATTAGGTGAGATTTTCGCCTGGATCATCGGCTGGGATCTCATCCTGGAATACGCCTTTGGCGCAGCGACGGTTGCTTCCGGTTGGAGCGGATACGTGATCAGCATTTTGCAGGACATTGGAATTCGAATTCCCCCTGCAATCGCGGGTACTCCTGGCCAGTTGTTCGTGCTCTACAACGGCAAATGGGAGAGCATTAATCGCATTGGAAAGACGCTGAAACTAGTTCACATCGATCCCAATTCTCTTCCGCACCAAACCGGCGTGTTCAACCTCGTGGCATTTCTCGCAATCGTAGCCGTCACCGCAATCCTGGTGGTTGGAATCAAGGAATCTGCCAATTTCAACTCCTTCATTGTCATCGTCAAGGTCGCGGTATTACTCGTGTTTATCGGACTGGGTATCAGCTATATCTCGGTGCACCGAGAACTGGCGTCAGCCAATTGGCACCCATTCCTTCCGCCAAACGAGGGAGGTTTCGGCCAGTTCGGCTGGTCGGGCATTGCACGCGCTGCAGGAGTCATATTCTTCGCCTATATCGGGTTTGATGCCGTGTCCACCGCCGCGCAGGAAGCTCGCAAGCCTGAGCGGGATATGCCAATCGGCATCCTTGGCTCATTGGTCATTTGCACCATCCTGTACATCCTGGTCTCGGGTGTTTTGACGGGCCTGGTGAAGTACGACCAGCTAAACGTTCCAGACCCGATCGCAGTCGGTATCGACGCAACGGGCGTTCGCTGGGGCAGCATGCTGGTGAAACTCGGGGCAATTTGCGGTCTGAGCAGCACGATGGTTGTTATGTTGCTCGGCCAGTCGCGTGTCTTTTTTTCGATGTCCAAAGATGGGTTACTTCCGAAGTGGGCTAGCGCGGTTCATCCGAAATTCCGCACACCCTATCTCTCGTCGATCTTTGTGGGCCTATTCGTTGCCACATTCGCTTCGATCATTCCGATCTCGGTCCTCGGCGAATTGGTCAGCATCGGAACCCTGCTGGCATTTGTGATTGTGTGCGCAGGAGTATGGATCATGCGCCGGCGACGCCCAGATCTGCACAGGCCTTTCCGCACACCATGGGTTCCACTTGTTCCAATAATGGGGATCCTTATCTCTGGCCTCATGATGGTAAGTTTGCCTTTCGATACCTGGCTGCGGCTGATCATCTGGCTGATTATTGGAATGATTCTGTACTTTTTCTATGGGCGCCACCATAGCCGGGTACAGATCTCTTTAGCGAACCCGCCCAAGGTGCCGCCTAAGGTGATGGCGGATTAAGACCAGACCATCAAACGATGGCCTTCCGCGTACGCGGAGGGCCATTTTGTTTTATAGTCAGTCCGCAGTCTCGGCCTCCTGACTACTTGCATCATGCGAATACTCCGCAATCTCCGCCTGATTGCCATGGCCTTGTTGTTCGTCATCGCTCTAGGCACGGCGGGCTTCCACTACATCGAGGGCTGGTCGTGGTTCGATGGTTTTTACATGGTCATCACGACCCTGACTACGATCGGATACCAGGAGACCCATCCGTTATCCCACGCCGGCCGTGTCTTCAATGTATTTGTCATCGTAGGTGGTGTATCGCTGGTTTTCCTCGCAATCGGAGCGCTTACGCAGGCTTTGCTAGAATTTGAGCTGCGAAATTTCTTCGGAAGGCGGAGAATGGAACGCGATATCAGCCGACTCTCCGACCATTACATCATCTGTGGCGCAGGACGGGTTGGCCGTAGTGCCGCGCGGGAACTGGCCCGGAAGCCGGTGCCGTTTGTCATTCTCGAGCAGAGCGAAGCCAAGGCCCAGCGCTATGCACACGAAAACTGGCTGATGATGATCGGCGATGCCACGCAGGAGCAAACCCTTAAAGACGCGCAGATTGATCGCGCAAGAGGGTTGGTAGCGGCGACCACGACCGATGCCACAAATCTCTACATCGTGCTCACCGCTCGAGGACTTAACGCTCGGCTCAAGATCATCGCGCGCGCAAGCGAAGAAGACGCGGAGAAGCACTTGCTGACTGCGGGCGCCGACTCCGTGGTATCACCTTACTTGTTCGCCGGCCAACGGATTGCACAATCCTTTCTACGACCTCACGTCGTCAGTTTCCTGGACACCGCTACAACTCACCTTGGAATGGACCTGGAGATCGGCGAGGTATATGTCGGTCCGGCCTCCGAGTTCGCAGGCAAGACGATCGAAGCTTCACGTATCCGCCAGGATCGTGGCGTGATCATTCTTGCTATCAAGCGCGAAAAGGGCATGCGATTCAATCTTTCCCCAGACGACCGCATCGAGCCCGGCGATTTTCTGATTGCGATGGGTGAGCCGAGTCAGTTGCGCCAATTGGAGCAGTCGGCAGCGGCTAGATCATGAAAATAGTCAGCGCGACAGAAATGCGCGAAATCGATCGTCTTACCAGCGAGCGTTTCGGCGTTCCATCACTCACACTCATGGAGAACGCCGGAGCCGCTGTCGCCGACTTTGTTCTGCGAGCTTACTCATCCGCTCACACAATCGGGATCATCTGCGGAAAAGGGAACAATGGTGGGGACGGTTTCGTCGTAGCCCGGAAGTTGCATGAGGCCGGCAAGAAAGTGCTGGTGGCAATCCTTGGAGAGCCAACCAGTCTAACCGGGGATGCGGCGGAGATGTTCAAGCGAGTGCCGAACGCCGGGATCGTCGTCCGCTCGTCTGAAGACCTGGCAGAGAACCGACTAGATGAGGTGTTCCGCGCGGATGTGCTCGTCGATGCCATCCTGGGCACGGGATTCCGGCCTCCTGTTCGAGGGCTGTATGCAGAAGCCATTCAGCGAACGAATGCTGCAACTTGCCCGGTAGTGGCTGTCGACATACCTTCGGGTGCCGATGCGGACGCAATGGGACAGCAGACCGGAGTTGTCGCACGTGCTGACGCCATCGTAACTTTTACTTCACCACGCCCCGCTCACGTGTTCGGTATGTTGACTACCGGCCCGACGATAATTGCACCCATCGGATCTCCCAACGAGGCGGTCACTTCCGAACTCCAGTTAAATCTGATCACGGCTGCGGACATAGCAACTCTTCTTGGGCCGCGCCGGGTTGATGCGAACAAAGGGAGTTTCGGGCACGTGCTTACGGTTGGTGGATCACTGGGAAAAAGCGGAGCCGCGGCTATGGCTGGAATGTCTGCGTTGCGCGTGGGGGCCGGACTGTCCACCGTCGCAACTGCGAAATCTGTGCTTTCCACAGTTGCCGGTTTTCATCCTGAGCTTATGACGGAGCCGCTGGAAGAAACCGAGAGCGGCACAATCTCAATGAGAGCTCTGGAGTACGGACGCTTCGACAACCTTATCAAGGGCAAGACAGTGCTTGCGGTAGGTCCCGGAATCTCTCGGAATCGTGACACCGTCGATTTCGTTCACGCAATCGTTAAGAAATACGAAACCCCCGTCATCATCGATGCCGACGGCCTGAATGCCTTTGCAGGCCATATTGATCAGTTAAGCGGTAAGACCCATCCATGCGTGATAACGCCACATCCCGGCGAAATGGCGAGGCTGGCGGCTTGTTCCGTTCCCGACGTGCAGCGCGATCGGCTCGGAGTTGCAAGAAAAGTTGCACGGGATCACGAACTAATTATCATCCTGAAGGGGCATCGCACTCTGGTTGCGAGTCCCTCCGGAGAAACTTGGGTTAACACTAGCGGAAATCCCGGCATGGCAACGGGCGGCACTGGGGACATCCTCACTGGAATGATTGCGGGATTCGTTGCTCAGCACCCTGAGAACATCTTCCAAGCGTGTTTGGCAGCCGTACACTTGCACGGTGTTGCAGGCGATGTAGCTCGTAAATACGTTGGTGAGCATTCTCTTGTAGCCACCGATTTGCTGGGACATCTGCCAGAAGCTTTCAGAACGGTGAAGGAATCTGTCCGTCTTCCATCCACTCAATTAAGTGGGTAACGTTGTTTAGTATTTAGTTAATGACCTGCCGGACGATCGCGAGATGCGAGATTTCCTGTTTCTGTCACGTCGGGCATGCGAATCCGGACAAGGCTCTTCCGTAATCTTCCTTGTCCATTCGGACGATGGCATAGTCGACTCGGCTATGACCCATTTCCCCCAACCGCACCCGTCTCGGCGCGCGCCGCGTGTCCAACTCAGCGGTTCCGTTGCTGCGGCCGTTCAGCTAGATAGCGGCTTCCGCGCAAAAGCGAAACTACAATCAATCTCGACGACTGGCGGGCTCCTGGAGCTTCCCAAGGCACTTGGGAAGGGTGATTTCGTGGAAGTTGCGTTTCAAACAAAGTCGGGTCCCGTGCATGGCATGGCCGAGATGTTGAGTCCGACGCGCCGAGCTACCGAGGGGTGCTTCCAACCTTTTCGCTTCATCGCACTGGGAGATGAAGACCATCGCAAACTGCGGACCGCATTGGACTCAGTTCTCGAACGCAATTTCAACGGTATTCACTCCAGTGAGTTTTCGTCTGGTCCCCGCATCATCTAAGGTTCAATAGCCAAACGCTCTCGCTATACTGTTTGCAATGACCACGCGAGAGGTTCTGACTCATTCGGAAGAAGAGACGATTGCTCTCGGGCGCTCACTGAGGCCACTGCTGACTCCTCCAAAACTTGTCGTTTTGACCGGAGATCTTGGGGCCGGGAAGACAACTCTCGTCAAAGGCATCGCCGAGGCGTTCGAAGCTGCATCCCCGGATGATGTAACTAGTCCCACCTTCACTCTGATACACGAATATCATGGTCCCGCCGCCAACCTCTATCACATCGATCTTTATCGAGTGGACACGCCCAGACAGTTAGAGACCCTAGGCTTGGAGGATCTGATCGCCGAGAATAGCGTTCTCCTGATAGAGTGGGGAGAGAAGTTCGAGCGCTTTCGGCGTGACCGGGACGTTGAGATCGCACTGGAGCGGCGGGGTGGAAATGGCCGACTAATCAAGTTCACCACGCGCGAATAATGGGGCATCCAACTAGAAGTGATGAGGCACGTAACAATTTACGTCGTAACCGCGTTGCTGATGTTGGCTTGTCTGGCGTATGGCCAGCAGTCAGCCCGCTCAAATCAGGCGGCCTCACAGGAGCAGGAACAAACAACTGGACGAACTCCGGAAACCCCGCCAGGTTCGAAAACGGGCGTAGCGAAACAAGAGCAGCGCGATATCAATCGTCAGCAGACTACCGGAACATCCAACGATCGACTCTTCTGGACTCTGCCGAACTTCCTGACTGTACAAACCAAAGAGATCCCCCCACTCACGGCTGCCCAAAAATTTAAGATCGTAGCGCGTGGTTCGTTCGATCCTATCGAAGGCGTTTACATCGGGTTTCTTGCGGGAATTAGTCAGGCCACAGATAGCGAACCTGCTTTTGGACAGGGAGCCGCCGGCTACGGAAAACGGTTCGCTTCGGCTTTTGGAGATAATTTAATTGAGAACTTCATGACGGGGGCTGTTTTGCCTGCGATGCTAAAGCAGGATCCCCGGTTCTATCAGCTGGGTAAAGGATCATTTTCTCATCGCACCGAATATGCGATCAGCCGCTTGTTTGTGACGCGCTCAGATTCGGGGCACTCTCAGTTCAACTTCTCCGAAGTCGTAGGTAGCGCTGTATCCGCGGGCATTTCCACTTACAGCTATCATCCAAGAGAAGACCGGAATCTCAGAAATGCGTTCAGCGTTTGGGGTACGCAGCTCGGCTGGGACTCGATCACGACTGTTGTTAAGGAGTTCTGGCCGGACATTCACCGACATTTCGCAAAACGTAGTGTGGCACCATCGGGGACAACTCCGTAGCTTCCTCTTCTCACCCTAAGGTGATTTCCGGGTACGCATAGGTAATCGGCCCGATTCTCCCGGTGGCGGGTCAGCCCTATAGTGATTTCACTTCGACTTGAACTCCTAGTTTGAACCCACCGTTTCGGGAGGGCGTCAAGGCTACGGCCGGGCGCCCGCCTCCCGCCTTTCATTCAGCAGGCAAGTTCATTGCGGGGGGAGTAGAACTCTCAAATCCCAGACCCGACTGAATTGACCGGCGACGTCGTACGCGCTGGGCAGCGGCAAAGTTCGTGGGTGCGGCGGCAACCACGCACAACGTATAAAAGAGTGCAGCGTTCGCGGGCACCTGGAGGTTGAAATCCACAAAACTGTGAACCAGGATGCCTATGCATCCTAGTAGTGCTGCTAAGGCTACGGCCCCGTTGTAGTCGAGAGTCCAGTCGCCAATTTTGCGAAGAGCACTGCGGAACATGACTGTCAGAAACCAGACCATCAGTGCGAAACCAGCAACTCCACCTTCCACGAGCAGTTGAAGGTAGTCGTTATGAGCTTGATTGATGAACTTATCGGTGAAGAACGTTCGAAATTGCGGGTAAACGGTCGAGAAAGTTCCAAGTCCCCAGCCCAGAACGGGGGCTTTGGCCGCCATTCTCAAGCCATCGTGGTCGATTGTGAGCCTTAGGCCGCCAGCGAGTTCCGTCCGTGCCTCCGTGTGTATGCTGGCAACTCTGCTTGTCAGCGCTTCTCCACCGAGCCACAACATCAGACAAGTGATGATCGCGAGAACCACTCCGACCAGCAGCGCCGTGCGACGATTCTTTTGGAAGCCTACAAAAGCGCCCAGCACCACCATCTGAACTAGGAATGCCACCATCCCCCCGCGAGATCCCGAAAGAAAGATCGTGCTGGCCATGAAAATAGCAGCGGCAACGGCGAAGGATTTCCACCGACCGCTCACGTGCCGAGTCAGGGCTGCGACCAGGGCGATGGGAAAGAGCATCTCCATTAAGCCTGCGTAATGGTTGTGGTTCACGTAAGGTCCGTAAACCCAGCCACCTGCGCGCGGCGTTCGAATCCAATACAGCTTGTTGTTGGACGAGAGGCTCTGGAGAACGGCAAATACCGCGACGCATACACCGTATCCGGTGATGACGACCGCCAATCTCTTCACCTGCGCCGTCGTCCGTAACGTCTGCGTCACCAGGAAAGCGATGATCCCATACAGCGTATAGAGGAGCGCGCTATTGAGCGTTTCATGTGCATACGCTGACCTACCGGATGCGAGCTGGATTCCGATCAGTAATGCGAACGCCAGCATAGGTGCGAACAGTGGATTCGATTGGATTACGACATGTCCCGACCGCAACTGTAGCGCCGCCCAGACTGCCAGCAAAAATGTGGCGACCAACTGCAAACAAAATATCGCCCAGAACTCAACTGCTCCGAAGGCGAGCGGAGCCAGCAGGAGTAAAGAGAATGTCGCGTAGGGAAGGATGGCATCGATCGACCAAGCGCGATCCTTCGGAGACGAAGCCGTCAACTGCGCTGTTTCAACCGTAGCTAGGTTTGGAGTCGCCACACTTAACTCTGTTCCTGTTAGGGATGCTTCTCGAACAAGTGAAAATCATCAACCCAAAGATGCCCGCGAATTGGACTACCTTCCGGAACTCGAACGACACGAAGGACCAGCAGTTCGGTCTTAGGACCCGTCACAAACGAACCCGAGGCGTCACGCCAAATTTCAGCATTTTTCAGATCATCACTGGTATATAAATTAGCCCCTGTATAGGCGTCAGAGATGCTGAAGCGGGGACCGCCTGCCCCGTCCATGTCGCGAGTCTTGTAGTATGCGGAAAACTCGTAAGGCGTGTCAGGTTCAACCGGTATGAACTGAAAGATGCCAGCTCCATTAACTCCCGGACCATCAAAAACAATAGATAAGGACTGACGTCCGGAGTGGAATTCCGTAGGGTCTAAAGCGAGCGCCACGTTGGACAACTTACTGTGATGCCAGTCGAATCCGTTATTGAGAATGTCGGCATCGAAATTCGCATTCACGATCAGATTGTCAGGGCTCACGTCGTAGCCGGACAGACCCGCCAGGCGCAACATCTGCCTCCATGCAGTTCGGGCCTGAGGGACATCTTGCTGGGAGATTAGATAATTGATGTAGCCGAAGGCCTTCTTCGGCTCAATCGGCTTGCCTAATCTGGTGATTCCTGACCACACCCGCTGCGCACCATCCGAATTTTTTCGAGATACGAGGAGATTAAGAAGGTCAAGGTAGGCATCCGACTCTGCCGGCACAACCTTCGCCATCACGGTATCGACATCGGCCGTGCGCATAGCTAAGTCGAAGGTCTGAAACCGTAGGGAGGGTTCATTGGCTACGACGACTCGAAACTGCTGTAATGCCTTCTCAGATTCACCTTGCACAAGGAAGAAGCTGCCGGCCTGCCAAGCGAATTCTGGTGTAGTCGGATCCATCGCAACCGCATTCTCCAGTGCGAGGCGCTGGGTTACGGCATCGTCCAGAACTTGCGCAGTCCCAGCGAGTTCGAACCATGCATTTGCCTCATGAGGATTCAGTAGGGTTGCTCTGCGGTACTCCTCAGCGGCGGCCCGGGGATTCGATTCGGTTACTGACAAGTAGCGAGCCAACATGAGGTGGTACTCCGCATTGTCAGGAGAGAGCCTCAGAGCGCGTTCGATAGAAGGAAGGTCGGCTTTGCTTGCGTAATACGAGGCCAGAAATCTTGAGCCGGCAAGCCCGAGAAACACCAAAGCGAACCCGACGACCGCCGCGATGAACGCGATCTTATTTGTCGCGCGATGGACAGCAAAGGGAATTCGGGACTGCGACTCCAAGCTGCTCATTAGGCACTAGTGGATGACGCTTTGGGAGTTTCACCGGGATCTAGAGGAATTTCGTCTTCTTGGTAGTAACGGCCGCCGTATTTTCCCTGGTACTCGTAATAGTAGTAATAGTCGGGCGAATTCAGATCGACCGCGTTTAGCAGAACTCCAGTGACTTTCGCGTTGACACGAGTCAGCAGTTCCCGCGATCGACGAAGCGCCTGCTTCGTTGTCTTCGCGGAGCGAATTACCAGGACTACCGCATCGGCGCTGATCGAAAGAACAACGGCATCGGTTACCGACAACGTTGGCGGCGTGTCGATCACTACGTGGTCGTACTCTCCGCGTAGTTTCTCGATGAGTTCACGCATGTTCGCAGAAGCCAGCAGTTCCGCCGGGTTCGGCGGAGGAGTGCCCGCAGGAAGTACATATAAAGACGGTATGAGTGGCGACCGCGTGATGCATGTTTGCAAATCGGCACTTCCCGTCAGCACATTACTCAGCCCGCTCCGAGGTCCCATTCCAAGCGCTTTGTGGATTCCCGGTCGCCGCAAGTCGGCGTCAATCAGGAGGACGCGGACACCTTTCTGCGCGAGAACAATCGCCGTGTTGATGCTGGTCGTAGTCTTGCCTTCCTGAGGCATCGCACTGGTCACAAGGACCACTCGCGGCGGCGCACCGAGAGACGAAAGCAGGAGGGAAGTCCGCAGAGCACGATAAGACTCAGCCATTTGCGACTGCGGTCTCGACTGTGTCACCAGTTCCACTGCTTCTTTCGAGGCGGCTACCGACAATCGGCGTGTCGCTTCCTCGGTTTTCTTAGAGCCTAGGGGGATCATGCCCAGGGCAGGCAAAGAGGCGATAACTTGAGCCTGCTCGGGCGTCCTCACCGTGTTGTCGAGATTCTCGAGGAGGAACGCTAATCCGACACCAGAGGTGAGCCCAAGCAATAGAGCAAACGAGAGGTTTCGAGGAATATTCGGTTCCGAGGGGTAGGTGGGAACTCGTGCCGCATCGACCACTTTGATGTTATTAGACCGGAGTCCCGCGGTCACGCCTGCCTCTTTTAACTTTTCCAACAAGCCTTCGTAGAGCTGGCGGTTGGTCTCATAATCACGTTTGAGCAAGCTGTACTCAATCGCGCTTTCGTTGAGCTTGTTGGCCTCCTGTTTTTGCTTGTCCATGGCCTCACGAAGCATGCTTTCGTGCTCCTGGGCTGCCATGTAATCACTGCGAAGCTTTACGGCGATCTTGCGAATCTCGGCCTGGATCTGCAGGTCCGTTTCTTTCAGCTGGTTATTCAGTTGAAGAACCTTCGGGTAAGAAGGGCCGAACTGGGTGCTCAGTTCCGCGATCTGGATCTTCAGGTCGGCATGCTTGGCCCGCAGATTATCCAACAACCCTCCGCCTCCCGGCGTCGAGTTGGAGAAGCCATTGGTCGCGGAGGCAATCGCATCGGGATCCCCGGTCTGGGTGAGCCGGTACAGAGATTCTTTTCCCATCCTGTCCGACTCGGCCTCGGTGAGCTCTTTATTGAGTTCATCGAGTTTGGCTGTGGTGATGTTCTGCTTTTCGTCGATGCCTAGAATTTCATGCTCTTTCTGATATTTGACCAGCTTTTCCTGGGAGGTCTCCACCTTCATTTGCAAGTCGGCCAATTGCTTGGACAGCCAGTCCGATGCCTGCATCGTCGATTCGAACTTGGTCTTGAAGTTCTGCTCGATGTAGGTACTCACCAGCGTGTTTACGATGCTGGCTGCCAGTTCCTTGTTCGGGCTGGAGTAGTGAATCTCGATGATGCGGGTATTCGGAAGGTTGGTAACCCGTAAACTCCCCTTGAATCCTCCCAGCAGGGCAGAAGTACGGGGAGAATTCATCTCGAGGTTGTCCGTCGTGACAGCAAGCGTATTCGGGGCGGGAAGATCGCCTTTTCCCCCGTACTCAGGACGTTTTTCGAGATTTAGTTGTTTGATAACCTGCAGGGCAAGCAGGTCGCTGCGGAGGATCTTGACTTCCGTATCGATGTCCGCTTGTTCGTAGTACTCGCCGCCGGAGTTCGAATCCTTAAAGTTGAGCAGGCTGAGATCGGGCTTATTGATCGCAATGCTTCCAAACGCATCGTAAATGGGCGTCATGCGCAGTGTTGCAAGCAATACGAGCAAGAAAATCACTACCACGCAGGAAACCACTACAAAACGCCGCTTGATGAGTACACGCAAGTATTCGCGCAAAACGGATTCGTGGACGGGCACGGTGGGCGGGTAAAGACTGGGAGAAATCTGAGCGATTTCCAACGGAAGGGGTTGCAGCTCGCGCGCCTGCCCACTAGAGGGTATCAACGACCCTGGTTGCATCAAAACTCCTCAGCGTATCGGGCCCGACCGACGACGAGCCACTGTTTGCCCTATGCCACAGGTTCACTTCGCGGCAGGCACATGACTGCCGGTGTGCGAACTGTCCCACAGATTGTCGAGAGTACCTGCATTCTAGCATCGGGTTCAGGAAATGCGCCTTGTTAATTTCCTGGATTCCTCCACATTGCAAACTAGAATGCATGATCCGTAGCCATCGGTTCGCGAGGGAATGTTTTTGAAAATTCTTCCACTCATTTTCCGACCAGTCTTGGTTATACTAGCCAGCATCAATCCCTCCCGGACAAGCTAGAAACGGACAAGTCTTCCCGGGGGCGTAGTGTGCGAGGAAACCAGAAATGAAGTGGTCGGAACAGGTAGTGCTGGTAACGGGTGGCACGGGATCCTTCGGCAAGAAATTTGCGGAGTTGATGCTCCGGGAGTATCACCCCAAGAAGTTGATCATCTTCAGTCGAGACGAACTCAAGCAGCACGAGATGAGGGCGAGTGGCTTCGACGATCCCAGCCTACGATATTTCATAGGGGACGTGCGGGATAAGGCGCGATTGGATCGCGCGTTGGCCGGCGTCACGGTAGTTGTCCACGCGGCAGCGTTGAAACAGGTTCCCGCCTGCGAATACAACCCATTCGAAGCCATCCAAACCAACATCATGGGCGGCAAAAACGTCATCGATGCTGCCATTGATAGCGGCGTCCGTCGCATCCTGGCGCTTAGTACCGATAAGGCGGTTAACCCTATCAACCTGTACGGAGCGACAAAGCTCTGTGCAGAAAAAATGTTCGTACAGGCAAATGCCTATTCCGGATCGCACAACACCCTCTTCAGTTGTGCGCGGTATGGGAATGTCGTGGGCAGCCGCGGAAGCGTGATCCCGATTTTCCTGGAACAGCGCAAGTGCGGCAAAGTCACGGTGACTGATCCGCGAATGAGTCGTTTCTGGATCACCCTGGAGCAGGGCGTACGCTTTGTAGTGAAGTGCATCGAGCGCATGCACGGAGGCGAGATCTTCGTGCCGAAGATCCCGAGCATGACTCTCGTCGATATGGCCAAGACGGTCGCTCCTGGCTGCGAAATCGAATACACCGGTATTCGTCCGGGCGAAAAACTGCACGAAGCACTGGTGTCCGAGGATGAAGCTCGCCACACGCTTGAGGCTGAAGACATGTACATCATTCAGCCGAATCATCCTTGGTGGCGTTTGGATAACTGGGTGGATGTGAAGCCGGTTCCCGAAGGCTTTCGTTACACGAGTGATACGAATGACCAGTGGCTTACCGGACTAGAGTTGCAGGAACTTATCGCAGTGCCGATCTCGACATCGGCACAGGTGGTTGCCTAGATGCCATGAGTGCCAGTCCAACAACGCGCGCAACTCTGGCAGTCGACGGGGGCTCACCCGTTCGTTCAACGCTGCTGCCATATGGCCGCCAGTCGATCGACGAGGATGACATACAGGCAGTCGTTCAAGTTTTACGTTCCAACTGGCTGACGACGGGTCCCAAGGTAGAAGAGTTCGAAGAGGCTTTCGCCGCGTATGTGGGTGCAAAATACGCCGTGACTTTCTCATCAGGGACAGCAGCATTGCACGGCGCAGCGTTTGCCGCAGATTTGGGTCCGGGCCAGGAAGCCATCACCACGCCACTGACCTTTGCGGCAACCGCAAACTGCGTACTGTACCAGGGAGCGCGACCTGTCCTTGCAGATGTTTGCCCGGACACACTTAATGTGGACCCTGAACAGGTTCGCCGCTATATAACGGCTCGAACAAAAGCCCTCCTTCCGGTTGACTACGCCGGGCACCCCGCTGAACTGGATGAAATACTGAAGATCGCTGACGACCATGATCTCGTCGTTATCGAAGATGCTTGCCACGCGCTCGGTGCGGAGTACCGTGACCGGCGCGTAGGCCGAATTGCCCACATGACGGTATTCAGTTTTCATCCTGTCAAGCACGTCGCCACGGGAGAAGGCGGCATGGTGACGACGGACAACCCGCATTTCTGCGAGACTCTGCGTCGGTTCCGAAACCACGGGATTTCCAGTGAAGCGCGGCAACGCCTGGATGCCGGTCAGTGGTTTTATGAGATGGTGTTGCTCGGTTTCAACTATCGCCTTAGCGATGTGGCCTGCGCGCTCGGGCTTTCGCAAATGAATAAGTTGACCACGAACCTTGCGCGGCGGAGAGAAATCGCAAGCATTTATGGACGCGCGTTTACCGGCATGCCCGGAGTCATCGTTCCCACCGTTCGAAGTGAAGTCAATCCAGCATGGCATTTGTACCCTGTAACGCTGGACAGATCCAGTCTCTCGGCTGATCGGAGTGAAGTTGTGCGTGCGTTGCGCGCCGAGAACATCGGGGTCAATGTTCACTACATACCAGTTCACCTGCATCCGTACTATCGCGATCAGTTCGGGTATCGACCAAGGGATTACCCGATCGCCGAAGATGCCTACGAACGGCTGATCAGCTTGCCTATGTTTCACGCAATGACAGATCAAGACGTGGAGGATGTGATCAGGGCGGTAGAGAAAGTGATGCAAGCGTTCGCTAGTTGACAGTTTAGGGGCGTAGGGGAGTGAGGGTTTGTCCAGGCGATGTGTGGCAACAGCACTGGTGTCTGGTGCGGGTTCAATTGGCCGAAGGCACCTTCGCAATCTCCAGGCATTAGGTATACGGAATCTCGGTGTTTACGACCCCCATCAAATTCAAGACGCCGAAACACCTGATTCTCTCGGAGCCAGGATATTCCGGAACTTTGACCAAGCACTGCATGAGCTCAAGCCGGATGCGGTGTTCGTCTGCAGTCCGCCCGTATACCACGCTTCGCAAGCTCTGACCGCTTTGAGATCATCCGCCCATGTTTTCATCGAGAAGCCTTTATCGCACAACTTAGATGGTTTGGATGAATTGATTGCGGAGGCGAAGCTTCGAAACTCCGTGGCGCAGGTGGGTTACAACCTTCGCTTCCATCCGGGGTTGCAGAAGGTGAAACAGTTGCTAGAGGAAGGCGCCATCGGGCGAGTTCTCTGGGTGCATGCTGAAGCGGGGCAGTATCTTCCTGACTGGCGCCCTC
This sequence comes from Terriglobales bacterium, assembly GCA_051984555.1. Taxonomy (GTDB): domain Bacteria; phylum Acidobacteriota; class Terriglobia; order Terriglobales; family Acidobacteriaceae; genus Gp1-AA122. The sequence goes on from JBPYEW010000199.1 coordinate 101,892, forward strand.
ATCAGGACTACACCAATGCCTACACCGCACGCCGTGAATTAGGTGGAGGAATTCTACTGGATGGTTCGCATGAACTGGACTACATACAGTGGATGCTCGGCCTTCCCACAGCGGTTTTGTGCATGGCTGGGAAACTCAGCAACCTGAAGGTCGATGTCGAAGACTGCGCTAGTTTGTTGTTACGGTTTCCCTGTGGAGCGCAGGCCGAGGTACACCTGGATTTTGTTCAGCATGGCTATACACGTTCCCTCAAGGTGGTAGGCGATCGAGGCACCATCCTTTGGGACTTCAACGTGAATGCTCTAAAGATCTTTCGCGGTGATCGGAAACAATGGGAAGAGACGCGGTTCGACTTCGACCTGAATGACATGTATTTGTCCGAAGTGGCTCATTTTCTTGACTGTATAACTACTGGGAAGACCCCCATGCCCAATCTTCAAGAAGCTAAGGCGGTACTCGAAACTGTTCTGCGTGCCAAAGCGTCTGCGGCTGAGACTTATAAACACGTTGAGGCGGGTATTGGCCCCTCACACATCGTTGCGATCATCCAAGCTCGCATGGGCTCCTCTCGATTACCAGGGAAGACCATGGCGGAAGTCAATGGACGCCCGATGTTATGGCATGTCGTGGAGCGTGTTAAGCGATCCTCGGCCATCACTGCCACATTGGTCGCTACGACAGACCGTCGAGAAGACGATGTCATCGCTGAGTTCTGTCAAGAGAATGCCATAGCATGCTATCGCGGCAGTACGAATGATGTTTTGGATCGGTACTATCGTGCTGCCAAATCAGTTGGAGCGACCGTTATTGTCAGGATCACTGGAGACTGTCCATTCGTAGATCCTGGAATCGTTGACGCTGTAGTCAACCAGTTCAACAACAGCAAAAGTGATTATTCGACGAATACTCTGGTTCGAACATTTCCAGATGGTTTGGACATCGAGGTTTTTTCGGTGGACGCACTTGAGCGCGCATGGAAAGAGGCTACTAAGCCCTCTGAGCGGGAGCACGTAACCCTGTACATGCGTTCCTCGAAGTTTGTAATGAGCAGTGTCGAGAACCGCGAAGCTTATACCGAGCATAGACATCGCTGGACCGTTGACGAGCCTGCCGACCTGGAATTTGTGCGACGCGTTTACGCTGAGTTTGCCGCCACGCAAAAAACTGACTTTCGGATGAATGACATATTGGAATTGTTGAAAGCCAAGCCGGATCTGGAAGGCATAAACGCAAAAATCGTATCGAACGAGGGCTATTATCGAAGCATCTTCCAGGAGGCCGTTGCAGGCGCAGCACCGGCGCTCAAGCTAGCTTCGTCCCATTCTTGGTTCGACCGCTCGCGAGCTGTAATTCCTGGAGCTGCCCAGACTTTCAGCAAAGGGATCAACCAGCACGTTCGAGGGGTTGCGCCTATATTCCTCGACCGGGGAGATGGCTGCCGCGTTTGGGATGTGGATGGGAATGAGTACATCGATTACATCCAGGGATTGCTGCCGAATATCCTCGGCTACAACCATCCGGAAGTAAATGCGGCTGTTATGCATCAGCTGGCACAAGGACACAGTTTCTCTTTGCCGAATCCCCTGGAAGTAGTCTTAGCCGAACGACTGACGCGGTTGATCCCGTGTGCCGAGATGGCAAGATTTGGGAAAAACGGGTCCGATGCCACTTCCGGAGCGGTTCGCGCCGCGCGAGCGTTTACTGGGCGCGATCACATTGCTTGCTGCGGATATCACGGCTGGCAGGATTGGTACATAGGGAGTACCACCAGGAACGCGGGTGTTCCGACCGCTGTCCGCGAATTAACCCACACTTTTCCATACAACGATCTTGAAGCCCTTGACCGCTTGTTAAGCGAGCACAAACAGCAATTCGCCGCTGTAATTATGGAACCCGTGAATTTCACCGAACCAGCGCCCGGATATCTCTTAGGTGTGAAGCAGTTGACGCATCGTCACGGGGCGCTGCTCATATTTGACGAGATTTGTTCTGGGTTTCACTTCGGACTGGGGGGAGCGCAGAAACATTACGGTGTCGCGCCGGATCTGGCGTGCTTTGGCAAAGCCATGGGGAACGGATTCCCAATCTCTTGTGTGGTCGGCCGAAGCGATGTCATGAAGACTTTCGAGGAGATCTTTTTCAGCTTCACCTTTGGCGGTGAGGTCGCGTCCATCGCGGCTGCTCTCACTGTACTCGACATTCTCGAACAGACCGACGTCTTGCTCCGGATGGAAGCCAATGGACGGTTATTGCAGGACGGCTTCAACTTGCTCGCGAAGTATGCAGGTTTGTCGGAGAACTTGATGTGCGTCGGCCATCCACGCTGGTCCCTTATTAAATTCAAGGATGCCCAGAGCAGCGCCGGTATGCTGCTGCGGTCCCTGATTGCACAGGAGTTGGCTAAGCGCGGAGTGTTGGCACTCGTCACGCATAACATGACAGGAGCTCACGATCACATAGCTATACGTGAGACCCTTGCCGTGTACGCTGCAGTATTCAAAACAGTCGCAGCATGGCTGAAAGATGGGACGCCTGAAAAATTCCTGGAAGGAGAAATGATCCAGCCGGTGTTTTCGCCGCGATAGACAGGATTTCACCAAAGAGCCATGAAGCTCCTCGTTGTACACCCTCAAGACGATCTGTTGAGCGGACCTTGGCGAAGTGTTCACTGGGATCGCATTATCGACATTGGGCGCAGCGGCGCAGGTAAATATCAGGAGGCAGCCGCTCACTATCGTTGTTCGGTCACGGCGCTCGACGATCTGCGCGACGGCTTAGAGGAGACGCGCGCCATCCGCACGTTGTTTTCACTTGGTAGATCCCGTGTACAAGACAAGTTTGGCTTGGATTGGTGGGAACTCCTGTCAATCTTGTTCCATGAAGAGCTTGAGGTAGTACTCCTACTGAAGCGCCTGGTTCAGAGTCTCGGTTCAACGGACCAGATCCATGTAACCCGGTCGTGCTATGAAGCGCGCGCGCTAGGCCGTTTGCTGGCTAGACCCGTAAGTGTCTTTTCCGAAACGCCAGACACACAAAAGAAAACCCTAAGCCGCTATCTGACTGTTCTCAGAAAATTCGACACCAGTCGATTGCTGGATATTGCTTGGGACAAGGCCGATCCTGGTTATCAACTTCGAGCACATTGGTCGAGGGCGCCTAAGCCGCAGATCTCTCCGGTGGTGCTCCTACCAAGCGCGTACATCAACGTCACGCGAACCGGCTGCGCTTATGCTCAATGCTTGCCGGAGACCAATTTCCTCCTGGTCGCAACGCGTCGCAGTGGCTACGCGAGCGAACTCCCCCCGAATGTCACGGCCAAATGGTTACGATCGTATGCACTTGCGCCCTCTCGCGAACGAAAATTGGAAACCGCGCGATTATTGGACAGCTGGGAGGCGCTCAGCGTCGAACTGGAGAAGAATACCGAGTTCCAAGTGTTAGCTGATGCCGGAACTTTTGATCAGGTTCGCGAGAATCTGGTGACCGGTCTACAAGTCCGCGATGCTTGGCGTAACGTCTTCGACAGAGAGCCAGTCTCGGCAGTGTTTTGCGCCGATGACACGAATCCCTATACCCACATACCGCTCCTGCTCGCCAAGTCCCGTGGCCTTCCAACTGTGGCCTGCCACCACGGCGCTTTGGATGGGCGGCACTTATTCAAACGCAATCACGCTGGTTACGTTCTCGCCAAAGGTGAGATGGAGCGGGACTACCTTGTGAACGTGTGCGGGTTGGATGATGACGTCGTCGAAATTGCTGCGCCACCGTCACATGAGGGCTGCTTCCAGGTTTCCGTATCGGAAGCGAAATCAAAACCTTACATCGTGTTCTTCTCAGAAGACTATGAAGTTTTGCGCGGAAGGTCACTCGAGTTTTATGAAGATCTCCTGCCGCCGCTCGCTGACCTCGCCACTCAACACGGCAAGAAGTTGTTGATTAAGCTGCATCCTGCTGAGAGTCTTAGTGAACGGACGAGGTTTGTGCAGAAGGTACTGAGTCCGACGCAGAAAACCGTTGTTCGACTCATCACGGGCCCGCTCCGGCCAGAGCTTCTCGATGACACTTGGTTTGCCATAACGGTTTCCTCGAGTGTAGCTGTGGAATGCGCAAGCCGCGGAGTTCCATGTTTTCTGTGTAAATGGCTGGAATGCTGTGCCTACGGATATATCGATCAGTACGTCAGGTTCGGCGCCGGCATTCCTTTGGTTGGCCCTATGCAGATTCAAGAAATTCCAAGGCTTCTCGCACAACATCACCCAAGTTCAGGAGTGCGAAACCGGTTCTCCACTCGCGCCCGCAAAGAGCACCTCCAGCAACTTCTGGGATTGAAGGCTCTACCGGACGTGCCCAACCAAGCCCAACGGCAAAGCACCAGATCACCGCACGATGAAGCCGCTACTAATTCGCGCTGACGCCAGTCCGACGATCGGCACCGGCCACGTCATGCGGTGTCTCGCTCTGGCGCAAGCATGGCAGGATGCAGGTTCGCATGTGACATTTCTTTCGGCGGAGGTGCCTCGCTTACTTCGTGAACGTCTGAACGGCGAGAAGATCCCGGTGTCGGTCCTTGCAGAGCCTTGCGGAAGTATGGCTGATGCGAGGCACACCGCTAATCTCGCGGAAGAGATTGATTGCGAGTGGGTGGTGGTCGATGGCTATGGGTTTGGAGCAGAGTATCAGCGGGAATTGAAGCACGCTGGTCTGAAGGTTTGTTGCGTCGATGACAATCCGCTGGCAGGACCCTATGTGGCGGATATCGTCTTGAATCAGAACCTGCATGCCAAACAGGAAGACTATGGTGAGCGGGCTAGCTACACGCGTCTGCTGCTAGGGCCGCGCTATGCATTGTTGCGTAGAGAGTTTTTCGCTTGGCGTCAGTGGCAACGGATCGTATCGCCAACTGCACAGAAGGTGCTGCTCAGCATGGGCGGGAGCGACCCTGATAATGTGACGTCGCGCATGATGTGTTTCTTGAATGAAATCGGTACTCCTCTGGAGATCAGAGTCGTCGTCGGACCCAGCAATCCCCACGCTGACATGCTGGTGCGTGTCTTGAAGAAGTCACGCCATCACGCCGAACTGGTTGCTAATCCGAATGAGATGGCCGCGCACATGGCTTGGGCGGATCTGGGTATAGTCGGGGCCGGGAGTACGGTCTGGGAGCTGTGCTTGCTGGGCTTGCCCGCGCTCCTCGTTGAACTCGCTGATAATCAGTGTTATGTGGGACCTTCGCTGCAGCGACTCGGAGCAGTTCGTCATCTGGGACGGGCAACTGGCCTTTCACGCGAGGAGTTCAAGGCGGCTATCACGGAAGTTCTTTGCACTTTTCCGTTACGGCAAGAGATGTCGGCTCGAGCTCGTGACGTGGTGGACGGATACGGCTCAGAACGAGCCAAAGTGTTTCTCGAAGATGACGTCCGGCTAAGGCGAGCAAATCACGGTGACTGCGAACTCGTTTGGAAATGGGCTAATGATCCGATCACCAGGACTGCATCTTTTTCGAGCGAACCAATAGCTTGGAATGATCACGTCAAGTGGTTCCAACGCCAGGTGGATGGAACGGACGCGATTCTGTACATTGCAGAAAAGAATGGAATGCCGCTGGGCCAAGTGCGTTTTCGGATTGAGGGGATCGAGGGCACTGTATCGATTAGCTTGAATCCAACTTCACG
>JBPYEW010000200.1:0-8693 GCA_051984555.1 Terriglobales bacterium
CTTCTTTCTTCGGCTTGGAAGTGATGGCGCCGAAAAGGCCGAGCTTATGCTTTGCCAGCAGGTCGATGGTGCGGTCAGGCAACGCGTTCCCTTCCTTGCACCAGAAGTCCCAGCCAATGTCCGCGTGAGCGTAATCGGCATCGAACCCGACGGCTTTCAGGACCCGCAACGACTCGGGCAGGACCTGGTTTCCAATGCCGTCGCCCGGCATGGTCACAACGGTATGTTTAGGCATGTATGATCTCCGACGTATTAGTCATTGCATCACTTGGCAGTTCGGAGCTAGCAGGACCGAACTCGCAACCGCTCATCAGCACCTACTATCCACTCTTCCGTATAAACGGTAAACCAAACCACGCTCCAAAAATGAAAAGCAAAAGTGCCGCCGTACATAGGGCGGCCAGCGCATCCGACGAACTGACCTTCCAGATGACCACGTAAAAATCACCGCTAAATCCGAGCCCCAAAGGCACCAACGCAACCATCAGCATGCGGCCGGTGAAACGATGAAAGCGTTCCGTGTTCTCGCCCTTCTCCACAATGCGGTGGTACGCAGCCGGGGTCATTAGCAGAATGACCGCCAAGGTCATCATGCTGAGACTGACCAGGTGGACCACCTTCATTGCCAGCGGCAGCTTTTCGAATTCCTCCAGCACCAGGGTGATGAACTGAAACCCGAGTAGCGCCTGTGCGCCCGGCAATACCATGCGGATTTCCGTGAGCGCATGGCGAATCTGCTCATCCACTTCCTTCGGGTCGGACACGGCTTACTGGCTCCTTGCTCCGGCGCGTGGCTTAACAAAACCCATTCCGTACCAGAAGACCAAGGCAAGAGCGGCAGTCAACACCCCTACGGTCGGAGCAATCCAGGAGTCCGCCACAACCTCGGTTGCCACGTACAAAGCAATTCCGAACGACAGCGCAAACGGAACAAGACCGATGTACATGACCTTCATCACGAAATGGTTGAAGCGTTCCGTGTCACGCCCTTCCTCGGCGATATGGTGATAGGGAGCCGGCACAATCAGCACCGTGACAGCAATTGCGATCAGGGCCAGTGCGACGACCACCAGGTACTTGGAGATATCCGGCAATTTCTTGTACCCGGGTTCGAACACGGCGCGGGTCAACACACCGAGCAGGATCTGCGCCCCGAGGATCAGGGTTCTCGCCTCGTCCATCGAATTCTGCGCCTTGGTCTTCAGGTCGGTCATTAGCGGCTGAGTCCCAGGCGCCTGGCGACGACGTTTTCAGCTCCCCCCGCGATCACCAGCGACTGAGGCACACTGCCCAGCGCTGGGAACGCAAACTTCTCGCCCCGCCAAGCGATGGATCCCGACGTGAAGTCGATGTCGATTTCGTCGCCGGGAACGATGGTGCGCTCTTTGCGTTCGATCTCGGCGGCAAACTGCTCGCGCAGGCGCTTGACGAGTTCCGGCACTTCGACGCACAGGAAGCCATTGTTGTACGCGTTGCGGAGGTAAGTTTGCGAAAAGCTGGCAGCGATCACCAGCGGAATACCCTTGGCCTTAAGGCAGGTGGCAGCTTGTTCGCGGCTTGAACCGGTACCGAAGTTGAACCCGCTGACAATTACGTCGCCCGCCCGCGTACGCGAGCCGAACTGGGGATCGTAATTTTCCATGACCACCTTGGCCATCATCTCGGGGGTCATGTCGTCCCGGTACGTGTAGTCCTTTCCGTAGATCGCGTCGGTATTGACGTTGTCGGCGGGCAGGAACACCAACCGGCCGCGCACACGGTCCGGGAATCCCGGCAAAATTTCGACTTTTTCGGCGCGTGCAGTTTCGGTGAATTCCTTGTACTCACGGGCAGGAGCGCGATCCATGTTCTCGCGCGGGCCGGTAATGTAGCCGGCGGCTGCCGATGCGGCGACGACTTCGGGGCTGCCGAGATAGCACTGGGCATCACGCGATCCCATACGGCCCTTGAAATTGCGGTTTGTTGCTGAGATTCCGACTTCGCCTTTCTCAAGCAAGCCGACACCGAGTCCGATACACGGGCCGCATCCAGCCGGCAGAGGATGAGCACCGGCATCGACGAGGGTCTGCCAGATACCACGCTTCTCGGCTTCCTGCTGCACCCAAGCACTGGCGGCTCCAAGATAGAACTTCACCCCAGGCGCAACCTTTTTTCCTCTCAGCACGCGCGCGGCGGCTTCCAGATCTTCGAGGCGGGAGTTCACGCAGGACAGCAGATATGCCTTCTGGATCGCGATTTTCTTTTTCTCGATGGCAGCGAGAGACTGCATCACTTGCACAGTATCGGGTCCGGAAACGTGCGGCGTCAGTTGAGAGAGGTCGAGGACAATACGGGCGGCATAGCTCGCCTCGGAGTCGGGCCGCGGAGGATTTGTTGCCCAGTTCTCAATATCCCCTTCGGTGAAACGCTCGACGCCTTGGGCTTTCAACCGCGCGTGGACTCCGCGCAGGTATTTAATCGTGATCTCATCGACCGGGAACCAGCCGACTAGCGGTCCCCATTCTGTGCTCATGTTCGAGATGGTGAAGCGCGCATCCATCGACAGCGACGCTACACCCGGGCCGGAGAATTCGACGGCGGCATTGAGCGCTTCATCATGGTTGTACAAGCCGCACAGCGCGATGATTACGTCCTTCCCGGTGACTCCTTCCGGCAGTTTGCCCTCGAGGACAACTTGGAGGCTGCGCGGGACCTGCCACCAGAATTCGCCGGTGGCCCATACCGCGGCCGCATCGGTGCGAACGATGGGCGTCCCGATTGCGCCAAGTGCGCCATACATATTGGAGTGCGAATCTGACGCGACCACAAAAGAACCCGGGACGACGTAGCCGCGTTCCACCATGATCTGGTGACCGATGCCCGAACCAGCAGGGTGGAAATCCACTCCGTGTTCTTTGGCGAAGGCCTCGATCGAGCGATATTTCTTCTGATTGGCTTCGTCCTGATTCTATATATCGTGATCCAACGCAAACACAGGCTGTTTGGGGTCGTAAAGCTTCTTGGCGCCGATCGCTTTGAATTTCGACATGACCGCCGAGGTGTTGTCGTGCGTCATGACGTGGAAGGGGCGGATGGAAACGAAGTCGCCAGTCCGAAGCGGGCGATTCGGTCCCTCGGCCAGGTGTGTTTGCGCGATCTTTTCAACGATGGTTTGGCCCATGAGAGTTCCTGTTACGGCGCCGGTTCGTCAATCTTTCTTCTGGTGCTGGAAGCTCAGGTACATCATTTGCCCAAGATGATGGTGCAAGTGAGTCACGCAGGTCAGCACGATGCCCAACCTGTCTTTCGTGTCGGCGCCGACGGCAGAATATTCTTTCGACCAATCCTCGGCGGATTGCATGCGAATGGTGCGCACCACCATTTCAATCGTGTCGCCAAAAAGCTTCATTACCTCTTCTTTGGGCGGCCGGTTCGCTTCTGTGAATTCGCGCGGGCGATCGCGTTCATAGCCAGTCCCGGCAATCTGCGCGCCGATGTAGTAATTCAGGTTCCCGATGAGATGAAGCACCAGGTGACCGAAGCTGTTCCCAAACGGAAAGGGTTTGGTCCAGAACTGCTGGTCCGAGAGCGGGCCGGCAAGGTCGTGCACCATCCCCGCAATTTTCAGGTACCGCGCCGAGAGGTCCGATAATAAGGTTTCGTTCAAATCAGCCATGGCTTAGGTTCGCACGCAATGTTCGCGACAGATTGTTAGTGTTTCTTCTTCGTGGATTTCTTCGATGGCGTCTTCTTTCTGACGTCCGCTTTCATGAGCGCCATCAACTTTGAAACTGATCCGACTTTCTCCAGGTTCCAGATCGCATCCTTCAGCTTTGCCTGCAGGCGGGGAGATAACACGCCATCGGCCAGAGCACTGAACTTCTCTCCAATTTCCTGGTCGGAGAGCGGATTTCGCGGATCGCCTTTGGGATAATCCAGCTGCTTCTTGAAGGAACGCCCATCTTTCGTCTCGATGGTGACGGCGACGCGCTGCAATGCCGGGAAAACCTTCTCGATCTCGGGATCGGCGACAACCTCGACCTTCTTCAACTGCGCGCGGATGGTCGGATCCATGATCTTCTTCATCTCGAACTGCGCCGGAGTGACCTGCCGATCGACAACCGCGGCCGCGATCACATAGGGCAGCGAATGGTCGGCGGTCTCTTTCGTATGCGGATCGTACTTGCTCGGATCCGAAAGAATGTCGGCGGCGCGCGCCAGGGAACGGATCTGGACTTTTTCCACCTGCTCGGGGTGGAGATCATTTTCTTTGACGAGGTCAAGCACGGCGGAAATCGGGGCGTGCGTCAGGGCTTCCGTCGGGAAGAACTTCATCCCACATTGCGTGATGCGCCACGATTCCCCGAGGCCATCGGTGAGCAGGTTGAGTTTCCATTCGGGCCCGAAGCAATGCACCAGGCCCTCTTTTCCGTCAATCACATGCTCCGGCCCGGTGTATCCCTTCTCGGCCATAAGCGCGGCGAGCACGCCACTCTGGGTCGCCATAGGGTCGACCGTGTTCTTCATCATCGTGAGCTTGCCCGCCGTGACCGCGCCCAGCGTGCAGTGACGACTCGCGGAGATCCCGATCGCGTGCTGAATCTGCTCCGCCGAGAGATGAAGGGCGCGCCCGGCAACAAAGGGCGAAGCAAAGGCGGTCAGGGTCGCATGGTGCCAGCCGCGCTCGCGGATGCCAGGGAAGGCAGCCTCACAGAGCCGCATTTCGAATTCGTGCCCGAGCACCAGACCAACGATCAGTTCTTTCCCATTGCTCCTGGCACGCTCGCAACAGGCCATCGCAGCAGGGAAAATGTCGGAGGGATGCGAGGGATCCTGCTTCCAGTAGATGTCGTTGTAATCCATGCAGCGGATCATCAATGCATTGGCGAGCGAGGCGGAGACGGGATCGATACGCTTACCCGTGCCGATGACGGTGGAAGCGCCCCGGCCGGCGATCTCGTTCAGAACGTCAAGGGCGATGATGACGTCATGCTGCTTGTAGCCGCCGAGCGCACAACCAATGGAGTCGAGAAGAAAGCGCTTGGCCTGGTAGACCGCGTCTTTCGACAGGTGCTCATAGCGCAGGTCAGCCGCCCAGCGCGACATCTTCGCGGTAATGGTTTCTTTTGGTGCGACAGCTTCTTTGGCGGTCACAATCCGCTCCTATCTTGAGCGCCTCTGTGGCTCGGTGGTGAAATCACGATTTCACCTTTACGTTCTTTGGGTTCTTGAATGGCAAGAACGCCATGAAATCCGCATGGTGCACGATATAAGCCTCAGTCGTGCGCTTTACCAAATCACCTTCCGCCGCGTGCGCCGCGATGATGTGACATACGGCATCCGGCACACCGCACTCCAGCGCCAACGCCACTCCGGTAAATGGATGCCGCAGCGCTTCGCCGCGCTCACTTTGACGGCTCTTCCCGTCTGGCCCGAGCTCATATTCCAGCAACTTGCCCACATCGGCGAGGATGGCGCCGGCAATGACGGTGTCAATATCGATGGGCAGTGCGCGTCCCATGAACTCCTGCATGGCGCGGGCGCTGTCGCGCGCGATGTGCACGACACAGCGCTTGTGCTCCATGAAGGTCGTGGGACAGTTCGGCACCAGCAGGGTGAACGGGATCTTGTTCAGGTCGTCGGGCTTCAGGGGGCTGCGTTCGAGAGCCTTAATCCAGGTCTGTGTGACCTGGTCGCGAAGTTGTGGGTTCTGGATCCACTCGATTTCAGGCCATAGCCGTTGGACCGCCTCCCGCATCGTCCCGCGCCTCCCGTGAAAACCATCTAGCTTACTCTCCGCTTGCGGGTCAGTCGAGTGCAGGTGAACATACCGCGGTTACGGCGTTACACCGGAATTCGCGGATCAATGGGAAGCTGGATTGAAGAACGCGAGCGCCCAAAACCGGGTAATGATCCCGGCGAACACCACGCCAATCGCGAAAAGAATCCATCGATAGCGCTGCCACAAGTCGCGGAATCCCGAAGCTTGCGCAAAAATATCGGGAATGTACGCAGCACAGTAGGCCACGTTCGCCAGGACGGCAAGGATGAACAACAGCAGAACGAAGTTCAGTTCGAGGGTTCTACGCGATTCCGGCCAGCCAAGGACGAAATAGACAATAACAATCGCGGCCAACACGACGTTGTAGATGAGACGCCTCGGCTCCCAATAACCCATCGCATCGGTCGCGAAGTCCCGGATCGTTTGTCCTTCCATGATGAGCGCATTTTCCCACAGCTTTTCTCCATTTGCGGACCAGTAATCTCGAAGATTACGATTCTCCCCATGAAATACCGAATCGCAACCTGCCTACTCTTATCAATCTTGTTCTCCGTTGTCCTCTTCGCCCAGGAGCGCCGGCCGGTGCATCGGCGTCCGCCCTATCCGTCGGGTGCCCCCGCGGAGACTACCCCCACGAACGTCTATCCGCAGCAAGAGGGCTACGTCGACGCCAACGGCCTGATGATCTACTACAAGACGATTGGCAAGGGCGACCCGCTGCTGATCCTGCACGGCGGCCCGGGCGCGTCGCATGACTACTTTCTGCCCTACCTGTTGCCGCTGGCCCGTACCAATAAGCTCATCTTCATTGACGAGCGCGGCTCCGGGCGCTCCCAGAAGATCGAGGACCAGAAGGGCTACACCATCGAGAACATGGTGGAGGACGTGGAAGGCGTCCGAAAAGAACTGGGCCTCGGCAAGATTTCCCTGCTCGGTCATTCCTATGGTGGAGCCCTGGCGCAGGCCTATGCCTTGAAATACCAGCAGAACCTCACGCACCTGATTCTGGCAAGCACCTGGTCGAGCACCGAGCAGATGAATAAGATCCTCGCCAAGATGAAGGAAAACATGTCGCCCCAATTACGCGATCAGATTGACAAGCTCGAAGGCGCGGGCCTCTACGGGCACGGCAAGCTGTACGAGCAAAACCGCTACCCGAACGAGTACATGGTGGCGGCGTGGGGCGAGGGATACTTCCCGTACATCTACCACAACCGTCCCGATCCGAATTACGACCCGATCGGCAACGGCGTGATGGCCTGGTACCTGTACCGCGAAATGTGGGGCGAACACGGCGAGTACGTGATCGACGGCAACCTGAAGTCGGTGGAGTACACGCAAAAGTTATCGAGCATCAAGGTGCCCACGCTCATGGTGGTCGGCGAACATGATGAGTGCGACCCATCACTGTCGCAGGTCATGCAACAGAAGATCTCCGGATCCAAACTGGCAGTCATGCCCAACGCCGGACACATGACCTTTGTCGATCAGCAGGATTTGTTCAATAAGACCGTGGATGGATTTTTGCACCCGGCGAAATAGCAGGAACTGGATGGGGCGCAACCGGGCGCGCTCGCCCGGTATTGGGGAATGGAGGAACGCAACCATGCGAGACCGGTGGCTGATTGGAGGGGATGAGCGTCGAAAGACGAGCGGCCGACACCGATGGCCAAAAATAAGAATCCCGAGGTTCTGTTGAACTTGTTCGTCTCAGCCAGTAGCTCGCGTTTAGACCCTTGCTCGACCTGCTCTCTGCCACTTCCTTGCGGATGCGTCAGCGCGATCTTTGCTTGGGCTCCGGGCTCACCGCCAACTGGATAAACCTGTCCAACGCCTCGGGACTCTATCTTGCCTTTGACGTTTCCTCTTGTTCTCCTCACCCAGCGCTTCGCTTTTGACCCTTACCGGCCCTCCCTTCTCACCTTTCGGCGGAACGGGTGACCTGGCTTGAGTCCCGGACTCGGCACCAACCGGGAAAACTTCAGAAGATGTCAAAGAACGATTGTGTTTTTACTCCTTCTATTTTTAGAGTCAATAAAAAAGCCGCGATTTTATCTTCTTTGAAATCAATCGAGTGCAGCTCGTCCACAAGCAGGTGACCGGAATTTGTGCAGTGCTGGTCGAAGCTTCTTCAAACTCCGCGCTGAATGCGAGGTTTGTGCAGTCAGTGACCGTGACACGTGCGAGAGTCAGTAGAGATGTTTGCATTTTCGCAATGTGCAAATCTCGCCTGAAATCGCGCCAATCGTGACATTCTGCAACACCCGCTCCTGCGACCAGTTACAATGCGCGTTTGCAAAACCGCAATTGGCTTTGGGCTTAAGCCGGGAATCACGATGATGGATGAACTCAACTCTGTCTGTGCGATCAAACTGAATTCTGACTGGCTGAGCAATGGATTGTCATTCCGGGCGAAGCGAGGAATCCGATTGCCTGCAACTCGCAATTCGCCATTTAGAAATTGGTGCGCGCAGTTGATCGTGGCTGTACTGGCACTCGGGGGCGTTCTCGGTGCCCAGACCGCCTCCCCGGAACAGCGCACGGCCCGGCACATGGAATCGGTACGACAGAAGCCGCCGCAATTGCTGGCGTTTCTCAAGGACATGCCAAAGGGCGGCGACTTGCACAATCACTTGTTCGGGGCGATCTACGCCGAGTCGCTGATCAATTTCGCCGCCGAGGACGGCCTGTGCGTCGACCACACTACGTCCTTCCTGATCGCACCACCCTGCGACCGCTCCTGTGACAAGTTTGCGAGCAAGCCGGCGGTCGCCTGCGCCTACCAGGATCAGCCGCTCTACAACCAAATTGTCGATGCCTGGTCGATGCGCAATTGGAGTCCCAGCGAAGATTCCGGCCACGATCATTTTTTCGGCAGCTTCTACAAATTTGATCTCGCAACCAGGTTGCATATCGGCGACATGATTGCCGA
>JBPYEW010000201.1:0-11374 GCA_051984555.1 Terriglobales bacterium
GGTAGTCTCCCGCATCAAGGACGGCGGTTACGATATTTTCCTGGTTCTGGAAGCCACCATCGGTTTCAGCAAGCAAGGGGAAGGATCACCCGATAAGACTTCCCTGGTCACCACTCTCAGTACCAAACCAGAGTTGAAGATCAGCGATCAGGATTTGAAATTCTTAAAATCGCTTCGAATCAAAATCGAAGAATAGCGATTAGCTCTCAGATTTCCTCTCAGAAAAGTAGGTTCCCTAAAAAAGCAAACACATAGGGGACGGGTCTTTCGCCACAGGAATGACTGTTCCCTGCTGTGGTCGATCTGAAAGTTTCACCGCCCGCGGTGCGTTCTGGATATGTGTCCAGCCTTAGTATTCATCTCACTTTTACCGGGGAGAGCGAGGAGGCGTGTACAGTATCTCCGAACAGGGTGTCAGGCTTTTCCTATCCTTCGCTGTGCTACTATCACAAGTTCTTGCGCCGCCAGCGGCGTAATTAGAGCTGCTCCGCGGCGTATATCTGGGCTTTAACAGAGAAGGCGTGCGCGATGAAAGATACTCTGGGAGTCCTGCTGGCGGGAGGCGCCGGCGAACGACTTTATCCTCTCACTCGTGACCGCGCCAAGCCGGCCGTCACTTTTGGCGGTATTTACCGCATCATCGACATCACACTCTCCAACTGCATCAACTCTGATCTTCGGAGAGTATTCATCCTGACCCAGTACAAGGCTCTATCGCTGAACCGCCACATCCGCGAAGGCTGGAACATCATGGCGCGCGAAATGGGAGAGTTCATCGAGATCCTGCCGCCGATGAAGCGTGTCAGCGAGAACTGGTATATGGGAACGGCCGACGCCGTTTACCAGAACATCTACTCGATCGGGTCGGAACAGCCGAAGCATGTACTGATTCTTTCCGGCGACCACATCTACAAGATGAATTACGAGCGCATGCTGCGGCAGCACAAGGAATCCGGAGCGGATGTAACGCTGGCAACCATTCTCATCGAGCCCGAGGAAACCTATCGGTTCGGCGTCGTCGATATGGACCGGGACAGCCGGATCACCGGGTTTCTAGAAAAGCCAAAACAAACGGCGCTGCGCTCTCCCTACCACCCAGGCATGGTGTCGGCGTCCATGGGCATTTACCTGTTCAACACCGATGTACTCATTCCTGTGTTGCTCAAAGACGCGGAAGATCCGACATCCAGCCATGATTTCGGGCACGACATTCTCCCCAAGATGGTGGACGATTACCGGCTATTCGCGTTCAATTTCATCGACGAGAACAAAAAAGAGGCCTTCTATTGGCGCGACGTGGGAACGTTGGAAGCGTACTACGAAGCGAACATGGACATCGTCTCGGTGTCCCCAGTTTTCAACCTGTATGACAAAGACTGGGTGATTCGCACGCATCAGAGGCAGTACCCTCCCGCAAAGTTTGTTTTTGCGGAGCCGGGGCGTACGGGAACGGCGGTGGATTCGATCGTTTCGGCGGGATGCATCGTCTCGGGCAGCACGGTGCGCACCAGCATCCTCTCTCCGGACGTTCGCGTGAACTCGTTCAGTGATGTGGATTCTTCTATCCTGTTCTCCCATGTGAACGTGGGAAGGCACTGCCGGATCCGCAAAGCGATTCTCGATCGCGATGTGCACGTTCCCGAAGGAACGACGATCGGCTACGACATCGAGGCGGACCGGCAGCGGTACTTCGTTACGGAAACCGGAATCACCGTAGTGACGCGCGACTATTCGCTGTTCGAAAATCCGGTCACGGTTGATTACTTCACCTCGGAATAGACCGCTGATACCATGCGATTGGGCACGAGCTCTTGCTTGCTCGTGCTTTTCCCCAGTGCCGGAATGCCAGGAACGCCGATAAAACCAGGGTTGCGGTCGACGTCAGAAAATAGTTGCGTAACGTCTTCCGAATACGAAACCCTCGCCGAGTTCCGTCACCAACTGGCCAGTTTCCTGAAGCGGCGCCGCGATGCTGCCGAGGCTGCCGGCCTGGAGCCGCAACAGTACGAGCTTCTTCTCGCCATTAAGGGCGCTACCAAAGGGAGCCCTCCCAATATCAAGCAAATTGCTGAGCAGTTGCTCCTGCAACACCACAGTGCCGTAGAGTTGACGAGCCGGCTGGAGAAGCGAGGACTGGTTCAGCGAGAGAGAGCTGCACATGATCGCCGGTCGGTTCTGGTGTCCGTGACGAAGGCCGGTGAGAAGCTGCTGGCGCAAGTCGTCCAGTACAGCCTGGCGCAGCTCCAGGTCGAAGCACCACAGCTGTTGAAGACACTCGGACGCCTGGTGAAAAACGCTCCCAGGGAAAAAACTAAGACAACACCTGCCCGGGGTTGATTCCGTTTTGAACATACGCACACAAGGAGTTTCGATCTGGTATCGAGTTGTGCTCTCGTCGCCTGAATCTGCCCTGCTACAATTCCTTTCTCGTTAGAAGTAAAGAACTTTTGGCCCCACAAAGACGTATCCCAACTGTGGTGTAAGGCGCAGGGGTGCGGCAGTTGCGACCTCAGCCCAAAAAACCAGGAGTTCTGGGGAGTGCGGGTTGGAAGATACCCAGGCCGTTGCTGCTTTGATTCGACGCTGCATCAGCGGCGACGCAGTGGCTTGGGAGGAGATTGTCCAGCAGTATCATCGGCGCATCTACAACATCTGCTACAGGTTCACGGGATCGGGGGACGACGCAGAGGACCTGACGCAGGATGTGTTCATCAAGATGTACAAAACCTTGAACACCTACGAGGCGCAGCGCGGCGCCTTCATGACGTGGGTAACAACCGTCACTCGTAACCTCCTGGTAGACCACTTCCGCAAGACCAAACATGACCGGGCGACAGACTCGCTGGACACCCCGGTTTCCGAGCACGAGGACGCCCTCCCGCTAAGTGAGCAGATTCAGGACACTTCCCTGCCTCCCGATGCCCGGGTGCAAAGCCGGGAGACGGGGGACACGGTGCACCAGGCGCTGCAGAAACTCTCGCCAGAGTTGCGGGAAGCAGTGATTTTGAGGGATTTGCAGGATATGGACTACCGGGAAATAGCAACGGTCTTGAAAGTTCCGGAAGGTACGGTAAAGTCACGGATTAACCGCGGGCGTGCGGAACTTGCACGTCTGCTCCAACGTACATATAGGCAGGTGATGTGATGCCAAGCGAAAGCAATCGCGGTATGCAGTGCGCCGAGTTCGACCTGCTCCTCACGGAGGCGCTGGACGGCACACTGGCTGGGGCCGAGATGGAACGGTTCCAGGCACACGCCCAGGTCTGCTCGGTTTGCGGGCCGCTGTTCGCCGAAATTGACGGCGGACGACGGCTACTGAAGTCGCTGGCCGAAGTTGAGCCACCGGCTCGGCTGGTCAACAACATACTCGCCGCAACCACGGGCTTGGATACGGTGCGCATGCATGCGCCGGCACACGCTCGGCCGCAGGCATCGTGGATTGACCGGGTACGAGGATGGATGGAGCCTATCTTCGCACCGGTGTACGCGGTGGTGCGGCAGCCCCGCTTCGCAATGTCGTTTGGCATGGCATTCTTCTCCATCTCGATGGCCCTGAATCTTGCCGGACTGAAGTTGACCGACATCCGACATGTGGACCTGCGTCCGAGCGCAATCGTACGCGGTTATCACATGACGTCGGGCCGAGTGGTGAAGTATTACGAGAACATTCGCTTCGTGTACCAGATCGAATCAAAAGTACGAGAGTTCAAGCGCGTGACGACGCCAGCGGAGCCGGGACCCAATGAGAACCAGCGCCGCCGGGAAAACAACAACACCAGTGGACAACCAGACCAGAGACAGGAGCGCAATTACAGCCAAGGCGAGAATCAGCCCGTGCTTGCATTCGCCCCAGATGATCCACCTGTCGTGACGGGAACCACGATCAGGAGGTTCGTATGAACTGCGCCAACCATAGCGATGTGTCGGCAATGGCTTATTGCCGCACGTGCGGAAAGCCGCTGTGCGCTAAATGTACGCGCGACGTGCGCGGAGTGATTTATTGCGAGAACTGCCTGGCAGCGCGCGTGGAGGGCACGATGCCGCCACCGGGGCCCGGAACACAGAATTACGTTGCGCCTCCACCGCCACAATCAAGCGGGCCCAATCCGGCGCTGGCCGGAATATTGGGAGCGATCCCGTTCGGCGTTGGAGCAATTTACAACGGGCAATACGCCAAGGGATTGGCGCACCTGATTATCTTCTCGCTGCTGTGCGTCGGCGCCAACCGTGCGGGAGATCCCTGGGACGCGCTCTTTGGATTCGGCATCGCGTTTTTCGTGATCTACCAGATCATCGACGCCGTGCGATCGGCGCGGGCAATTCAGGCCGGTCAACCCGCTCCTGATCCATTTGGATTGGGGCATGCTTTCGGCGCGGGCGAGCGGGTGGACACGTCCAAGATCCCGATGGGTGCCGTAGTTCTGATCTTGATCGGTGTCCTGTTCCTGCTGCGCAACGTTGGGCTGTTCAGCTTCGATTTCAACCGCATCTGGCCAATTTTCCTGATCGGCCTGGGAGGCTGGCTGTTCGCGCAGAAGTGGGGGCTGGCTGGAGGTTCCCAAGCGCGTTGCATGTGCGACCGATGCAAGATGCGCGGCCTGATGGGGCCGGCCGTTCTGGTAACGATCGGTGCGTTATCTCTCTTGGACGATATCAGCCAGTTCGGATGGCACCGCACATGGCCGATCCTGATCCTGGTGATCGGAATTGTGAAGCTGCTGCAGAGTAATGCGTCGGCTGCCGGCCACGTGCCCGAAGCGTCATCGGACGGAACCTTGCCACCCGCGCCTCCGGCGGACACGGCTGCGCCTACGCCACAACCGCCAGCCAATGAGGTCAGAAATGTCTAGCCCTGCTCCAGTCGGTACTGCTCCCACGGCAGCGCCTCGTCCGAACCGTTCGTTTGCCGGACCGGTCGTGCTGATCGTGATGGGAGTGATTTTCCTGCTCGGAACGATGGGTGTTCTGCACTGGTGGGATCTGGGCCGGCTGTTCGCGCACTACTGGCCAGTGCTCATCATTCTGTGGGGCATCATCAAGCTGGCTGAGCACCTCCGCGCACAGCAGACCGGGACACGCGCGTCGGGGATCGGCGTGGGCGGAGTTTTCCTGCTGATTTTCCTGATCACGGCAGGCCTGATCGCAAGCCAAGTCTCTGGCGTCAACTGGAGCGCGGTACGCGACCAGGTCGGGTGGGACAACGGCGATTTCGGCAACTGGTTCGGCGAGAGCTTCAGCTTCAACGATCAGATCAGCCAGGCGTTCCCGGCGGGCGGCAGCCTGCATGTAGTTTCAGATCGCGGTACCGTGAAGATCCTGGAGTCGGACGGCAACGAAGTGAAAGTCGTGGTCGACAAGCGCATCCACGCCGACAAACAGGAATCCGCGGACAAGTACAACGAAGGCACCAAGCCGCAGATTACGGTCAGTGACAAGGTGGTCACGATCAATGCGAATACGCAGGGCGCCGGCGAACACGGGGTCACCACTGACCTTACGATCTCAGTTCCCAAGAAAGCTGCAGTAACCGTCTCGACGCGTCACGGCGACGTCAATATTAGCGGACGCGATGGAACCATCGACATCGCCAGTCAACATGGAGAAGTCACGCTGGCCGATATCAATGGGAATGCCTCGCTGAACCTGCAACACAGTTCGGCCAAGGTCTCGAACATTTCCGGTGACGTAGCGATTGACGGACGAGTGAACGATGTCACCGTGGCAGACGTAAAGGGCGCATTGAGGTTAACCGGCGAGTTCATGGAGAGTGTGAAGCTTTCCAATATCGCGAAGACGGTAAGCTTCAAGTCGGCGAGAACCGACATGGAATTTGCACGGCTCGAAGGAACGCTGGACCTCGATTCAGGTGACCTGCGTGCCACGTCAGCGGCAGGTCCCTCCAGACTGATTACCAAGTCAAAAGATGTCCACCTGGAAAGTGTTTCCGGCGACCTGCATGTCGAAGATACAAACGGCGCGTTAGAGATCAGTGTTCGGAAGTTGGGAAACCTGCAGCTCGACAACAAGAACGGGGACATCCAGCTTTCCTTACCGACGCAGTCGAGCTTCAAACTTGATGCACGCGCCGGCAATGGCGAGATCCAGTCGGATTTCGGCGAGTTGAAGGTCAATAACGGCGACCGGGAAGCCACGGCCAGTGGGACGGTCGGCGGCGGCGGCGCCTCAGTGCGGATCACCAATCAGCACGGCACGATCGAGATTCATAAGGGCGCCATCGAGGCCAGCGCACCTCCAACGCCGCCCACTCCCAAAGCACCTAAGAAGATGGCGGCTCCGCCGGAGAATTCCGTCGAATCGACGGACAACTAGCGGTTCGCTTCTGGCTCTGCGGCCATTGCCCGATCGCAAATTATTCCTACGAAGTTCTTGCTGCGTGAATCCGTGCAACCGAAGCCGATCCTCTCTTAAGGTTTAACTTGTTAGTCGCAAGGCTAGCTGATGATCTTGCCGGGAGCGGTCTTTTGGTGGGCTAGTTCCTCTACACGCCGGAGGACTGCGTCTTCGGACATGTTCGTGGAGTCGAGAACAACCGCATCCTGAGCGGGGATGAGCGGGGATGCAGCCCGGGTGCGATCGCGGCGGTCACGTTCGCGCAGCTCAGCCGCCATGCTCTCGGCGGACGGACCCTTGATCTTTTGTTGATCGAGACGACGCTGCTCCCGGACCACCGGGTCGGCATCGAGGAAAATCTTCAAGTCGGCATCCGGGAAGACCTTCGTGCCGATATCGCGCCCTTCCATAACAATGCCGCCGTCTTTTCCCATCTCACGCTGGCGGGCGACCATCCATTCGCGCACCTTGGGATGAATCGAGACCCGGGAGGCTGCCTGGGTAACATCGCTTTCGCGAACGCGAGAGGACACATCGGATTCATCGAGCAGAACCCGGTTACCGCCCATATTGGGTTCGAGCCGAATGCGAGAGTTCTCCGCCAGTTTGAGAAGGGCGGATTCGTCGTCGAACGAGACGTCCCATTCAATCGCTTTCAGCGCGAGTGCGCGGTACATAGCGCCGCTCTCAAGGTTCACATAGCCAAGCTTACGGGCGAGGCGCGAAGCGATGGTGCTCTTGCCCGCGCCGGCGGGGCCGTCAATGGCAATGATGAGCTTGCGGGGCTGGGGTTCGGTCATGGGTGGTGGAGCGATTTTACACGGAGAACGACCGCTGCCCTAGGTCTTGCCGGCGGGACGGGGACGGCTCGCGATCCGGGTGCGGCGCGGGTCAGGCGCTTTCACAATGGGAGGTCCCTTCGCGGGAGTGATTTGCAGCAGAGATCGATTACCAACATGCACGAAGCTCAATTCTCGTGCCGCAAGCAGAGCGTTGATTGTCTCCCGCACCCGCGAGCGGGGGACAAGATTGGAAAAGAACTTCTCCACCTCTTCCTGCTCGGCGGCAACAAGACAGTCCAGATACTTGGAAACCAGTCCTGACAGAGCGGCTGGAACCGAGAGGCTGATGCCATCACGCACAGCATCGGGAGCCCAGCGGTAGAGGACGTCCCAGTGCGAGCCTTCGGCGGGGTCGTACTCGACGCGGGTTATTCGCAGCTTAGACCATAGTTCACTCAATGCGCGATCGAGTGCTGCCAGCGATACATCTCCTCCGAGCCGTTCGCGCAATTTCTGTTTGGAGATAGGACCATCGCGGCGAATGATCTCGAAGGCATCCGCCGCGAGTTGCGAGTACTCGGAGCGGGCTCCTGCTTTAGGCGGCTGCTTGGGATTACGCTCTCCTACCAGGGCATAGAAGTACGGGAATACCGAGGCGGCCACCAGAAAATTATTGTTCTCGTCGAACAGATTAGCTTCGAAGGCAGCTTTTTCGCGGAGCAGGCGAACCATCAATTCGGTCGCGTGCTGGGCGCGAGGGTCGGAAAAAGCGTACTGAACGGTCGGCAGACGATCGTCGGCACCTACGAAGGCACCGATAAAAGTGGGCAGCAGTATCTGAGGACGCAAGGGGTACATCAGGCAGAAGCCTACAGCTTCAATGAAGTCGCGCGCGTAGTCGATTGTGCGGGCCGCCTTGCCGTTCAGACGCCACTTCTCGGCTCGCGCTTGCTGGAGTTCGAAGTCAAGCATGTGCATTCATTAGAACACAGGGCGCAGGTGGGAACTCAGCAATTAGCAGGTGAGCAAGGGTCACCACGAGCACAGAAAGGACACGAACGAATCCGAAGAACTCATCACAAAGAGCACTGGGGATCGCGGAGGAAGCACAGCAAAGCACAAAGTGCCAACTACCAATTGCTAGATCCTTTTAAACGCGCGCTGGATATCTTTCATCGAGTAGCGCAGCACCACAGGTCTCCCATGAGGACAAGTCATGGGGCAGTCGGTCTTGGCGAGTTCGGCGATCAGCCACTCCATCTTGTTCTGCTCGAGAGGCATGTTCACTTTGATCGCGGCGTGACAGGCGATGGATGCGGCAATACGGGTACGAATCATCTCGAGGTTCAGCTTCTGCTCCTCGCGGGAAAACTGGTCCAGGAGTTCGTGCAACATGTGCTCGATCTGGGATGCCTCAAGTCCTGCAGGGGCGATCTTTACGGCCACGGTGCGCGTGCCGAAGGGCTCGGCTTCAAAACCGTTGAGTTGGAGTTCGTCGGAAATTTCCGTAAAGACGGCCTGCTGCGCGGGCGTGAGTTCAATAAGAATCGGCATCAGCAAGCGCTGACTTTCCACACGCTTTACGGAGCGCTGCTTCAGAACCTTTTCAAAGAGCACGCGCTCGTGGGCGACATGCTGATCGACGATCCAAAGGCCATCTTCATTGACGGCAAGAATGAATGAATTTCGGATCTGGCCCAATGGCTTAAGCGTGGTCAGAGATGCAAGCGAGGCGGTTTCGGTTTCTGCGGCAAGCGGAGCGACACAGCCGTTGTCCGGTACGAACTCCGGTGCACGCGCCAGAGACACCGCCGCATTCGCTTCGACGGCAATCGCGCCTTCGAATTGGAAATGCTCCGTGCGCGGTGGTTCCACGGGAGCAGTCAGGTGGAATCCGCCTCCCGAGCCGTATAACACGCGCCACGCGCCGGGGTTGGGCGCTTGCACGCGCGACTCGGGAGAGAGACCCGGGCTCGCGCTGGGCTGAGCATGGATTTCGGTCGTGAACTGCGGAACCGGACGAGCCTTCATCAGGGCCGCCCGCACCGATTCGCGGACGAAGTCGTGAATCGCGCTCTGCTGGCGAAAGCGGACCTCGGTCTTGGATGGGTGCACGTTGACGTCAACTTCGGCGGCCGGCATCTCGATAAAGAGAAGCACGACCGGATAAACAGTCGGGGGCAGAACGTTGCGGTAGGCCTCAGTGAGCGCGTGCTGTATCAGGCGGTCGCGGATCAGGCGCCCGTTGACAAAAACAAAAATCGAATTGCGATTGAGTTTCTGGATTTCGGGTTTGGAAACAAAGCCGTGAAGATGGAGTTCGCCCGGGACGGGCGCTTCATAGTCATCGCCCAGTTCTTCGCGGCGCCATGGCGGTGGCTGCGGCAGCCCAATGCGCTCCAGAGGAACCATAGAAGCCACCGGAAGAAGTTGGTCCAGCGTTTCCTTGCCGAATATCTGGTAGACGCGGTCGCTGTGATTCGCCACCGGAGCAGCGATCAGCATGGCATTGGTTGCAGAGTGCAGTTCGAAGTGTTTGCCGGGATGCGCAAGCGCGTAATGCGTGACCAGCGACGCGATGTGCGAAAGCTCGGTCGATTCGGACTTCAGGAATTTCTTTCGCGCCGGAGTATTAAAGAAGAGGTCACGAACGGTAATCGAAGTCCCAAGCGGAAGGCCGGCTTCTTCCACCTTGAAGATTTTGCCGCCGTTGATCTCAACGACGGTGCCCGCGGCCTCTTCGGGAGCGCGGGTTTCGAGACGCAGACGAGATACCGAGGCAATCGAGGGTAGGGCCTCGCCCCGAAAACCCAACGTGCTGACGTTCAGAAGATCATCGGCATTTTTGATTTTCGAGGTGGCGTGCCGTTCGAAGGCGAGCAGGGCGTCATCACGGACCATGCCGCAACCGTTGTCGGTGATCTGGATCAATTTCTTGCCGCCGGCCTCGACCTGGATCTTGATGCGGGTGGAACCGGCGTCGAGGGCATTCTCCAGAAGTTCCTTCACCACGGAAGCCGGGCGCTCGACAACCTCGCCGGCGGCGATCTTGTTGGCAACGACTTCCGAGAGAACGTGGATGCGGCCCATGGCTTCAGTTTCAAGTTTCTGGTTTCGAGTTTCAAGTTGAAAAGGCGATAAATCTGCTCTTGCCGCAAAATCGTTGACCACACGATCGATCCGAGCTAAGTTATGGCGCGTATGACTCCTCGGATCGCCGGTCTGATTGTCGGTTACAGCCTTTATGCCGCGGGATGCGTCGCCTTTGGCATCTTCTACGCTAAAGAAAACGAGGGCTCGCCCGCAGCGTACGTAAAGGGCTTAGGTATCGCTCTTCTGCTATTGATCTTGGGAGCATGGAAGGGCCTGATCGGTGTAGGTGCGATGGTCGCTGCTACCTTCTATGTTGCCGATCGCAAAAACCGCAGTCGAGCGTGGGCGATTCTGGCAATGTTCTTGGGGCCGATCGCACTGTTGGTTCTCACGGTACTGTCAAAGAAGGCGGAAGCGGGCTCATTGTCGCTGACCAATTCAGCAGGAACATAACCGAACTTCGGGCACTCCCATCACTTTCTTACCAGAATTCCCAGTTCCTTTAACTGCGCTTCGCTGACGGGCGTTGGGGCATCGACCATCAGGTCGACGGCGCGGGCCGTCTTGGGGAATGGGATGACTTCGCGCAGATTGTCGGCGCCCGCGAGAATCATGACGATCCGGTCGAGGCCGAGCGCGATGCCGCCGTGCGGAGGCGTGCCATATTCGAGCGCTTCGAGGAAGAATCCGAAACGATTCCGCGCTTCCTGCTCGGTCATGCCGAGGGCATGGAAGATCTTTTGCTGAATGTCCTGGCGGTGAATACGGATCGAACCCGAACCCAACTCCGTGCCGTTCAGCACGACGTCGTAAGCGAGGGCACGCACGGCACCGGGGTCGGATTCGAGCTTGTCCATATCGCGCTCATGCGGCGACGTAAAAGGGTGGTGGGCGGCGGCCCAGCGCTTCCCTTCTTCGTCGTATTCGAACATCGGAAAGTCGGTCACCCAGAGAAACTTGAAGTCGGTGGCAGGGTCGCCCGTCCTTTTGAAGGCACCGTGACGGTCAGCGTAGCGGCGCGCGAGATCGAGACGAAGCTGCCCCGCTGATGTGAACAGCGCCTTGTCGTGCTGCTTGACCTCGGGTTTAACGCCGCCTTCGCTCTTATGTTCGGGCAGGTTCTGCTTGCCGGCTACGAGGATCACGAA
>JBPYEW010000202.1:0-24605 GCA_051984555.1 Terriglobales bacterium
TCCGCGGCGAAGATGGGCTGATTGTGGGATGAATCGAGCAGTCAGTCAAAGTGATTGTCATTATCAGGGTGATAGAAAAATGTGATCGCTTAAGGTACACTACAGGATCTGCAGGAGAGAAAAGAGTTAGCCAGCAGCAGACGGCCTCGCTCCGCGGGGAGTGACAAAATTTGGCAGGGAGCCGGGCGTGGAAATCGACCAAGTAGAAACATTTTTAGCTGTAGCGACTTACTGAGGATTCCACCGGGCGGCCGAGGCCCTGCACGTAAGCCAGCCGGCGGTCAGCGCGCGGATCCGGGCGCTCGAAGACTCGCTGGGCGTTACATTGTTTACCCGAGGTCCTGCCAATCTTTCCTTATCGCTGGCGGGTAAGGCTCTACGGCCTCATGCCGAGCAGTTGCTGCGTACTGTAGCCCTGGCGCGACAGGCTGTACACGAGCTTCAGCCCTCGGCGGGCGGGGCTCTGCGAATTGCCGCTTCCCTTTCGATCTGTACCTACCTTTTGCCCGACGTGATGATGCACTACCAGACGGCCAATCCCAAGGTCATGGTCACGGTGCGATCGGGGAACTCGGCGCAAGTGCTCAAGATGGTCATCGATGGCGAAGTGGATATCGGGCTGGCGCGATCGCTGAATCATCCGGAAGTCGAAACCATGACATTGCGAAATGATCCGCTAATTCTGGTGGGACACCCTTCGCATACGGCGGCGCGCAAGAAGCAGGTTCGGCTGGAAGAGGTGGAGTCGTGGCCGCTGATTTTTTACGATCGCGGATCGAGTGACTGGACGCTTAGCCAGAGCCTGTTTCGACGCGCGGGACTGCTGCCGAATGTCGTGCTCGAGGTGGAAACGATTGAGGCCTGCAAACGGATGATCGAGCGAAAACTGGGTTTGGGTTTCTTGCCGCAGATTGCCGTCATCCACGAGTTGCGGCAGGGGAAACTGATCGCCTTCGATATTGTGAATGGCGAGCCGTTGCGAAGGAATCTGGACGTCATCCATCCGCGGCACCGGCCGCTGAATCGGGATGCACAAGCGTTCTTGCAGATTCTGAGGACGGCGGCGGAGGACGCGCTGAAGGTGAATCACGTACCGGCCAGACGAGCTAAGAAAAA
The DNA here is from genome assembly GCA_051984555.1 of Terriglobales bacterium. Classification (GTDB taxonomy): domain Bacteria; phylum Acidobacteriota; class Terriglobia; order Terriglobales; family Acidobacteriaceae; genus Gp1-AA122. Next base: position 1,117 of record JBPYEW010000202.1, read on the forward strand.
AGCATAGGGATGGATGCAGGAACGTTTATGGCTTGGGCGGTGATTCCACTCTCACGCCTCCACCAGTACGCACGGATAGTTTCAAGACGGGCGCAAATTCCATTCCCCCGTAGACCTCGATGGAAGTAACCACGGGCACAAATGCTTGCGCCGAAGCGAGAACCTCATATTGATATTCGGGAAGCTCGAAGATTGCTCGGCCTTGAGCATCGGTGGTTAGCAGCCCATCTTGTACCAGGTGCGGCTTGCCACCATTGCCTCCGACCCAATGCTGTACCTGCACGGCGGCATCACGAATAGGCGCTCCAGAGGGATCTTCTACCGTCACCAGCAGACGGCTCCGCAATGACTGTCCCGGCAAGCATGCAACGAAGAGGATTAAGGATCCGATTCCGACAACCGCGAGAGAGCGCATTTTGTACTCCCGTTCTTCGGATCAAGCCACACTGGGGTTGGTGGCATGGAGCGACCATTACATGCTAGCCCCTGGCTGCATGAGTTGGTGAGAAATCCCCACAGTGTTGATGACGCCGGCAATTCTACGACACGCATCGAGCCAAACACGATTTTCGCCGTGCCCCTGAAGAGTCCACGGGCGAATCTGATTTAATGTGAATTTCAAGGTTCGCGAGGTGAAGTGTGCCCGAAGAGAAATCGTTTCATATGTCGCCGGAGGAGTTTCGTAAGCGCGGCCACGAGGTCGTGGACTGGATTGCCGAGTATTACGCCCGCATCGAGTCGTTCCCTGTGCAGTCGCGGGTGGGCCCGGGCGAGATCCGCACATCGCTGCCGGGACGAGCGCCGGAACGCGGCGAATCGTTCGAAGCTATTTTGAGCGACGTCGACAAGCTGATACTGCCGGGAATTACGCATTGGCAGTCACCGAATTTCTTCGGTTTCTTCCCCGCCAATTCTTCCGGTCCGGGTATTTTGGGAGACCTCTTGTCGTCGGGTTTGGCGGTGCAGGGGATGTTGTGGTCGACCAGTCCGGCGTGCACGGAACTGGAGACGCATGTTCTTGATTGGCTTGTCCCGATGCTGGGTTTGCCGGAGCACTTCCTATCGAGCAGCAGCGGAGGCGGCGTAATCCAGGACACGGCTTCGAGTTCGTCGCTCTGCGCTCTCCTGGCAGGACGTGAGCGAGCCACACAGTACGCCTCTAATAAACGGGGCTGTGACGGTCGACTGACGGCGTACACGTCCACCCAAGCGCACTCTTCGATTGAGAAAGCCATGAAGATCGCCGGCATTGGCCTGGACAATCTGCGGCTGATCGATGTCGATGAGAATTTTGCGATGAGACCAGAGGAACTGGCTCGGCGCATTGAAGAAGACAGGAGGGCGGGAAAGGTTCCCTGCTTCGTGAGCGCGACGTTTGGCACGACCTCGTCGAATGCCATGGACCCGCTGCGCGCGATCGGCAATATCTGCCGTCAACACGGAATCTGGTTCCATGTGGATGGAGCGATGTCCGGCACAGCGGCGGTCTGCCCGGAGTTTCGGCAATTTCAGGATGGGATCGAGTTGGCTGACAGCTACTGCTTCAATCCGCACAAATGGATGTTCACAAATTTTGATTGCGATTGCTTCTGGGTGGCCGATCGAAAAGCTTTGGTGCAGACGCTCAGCATCTTGCCGGAATATCTGCGGAACAAAGCGACGGAGTCCGGCGCCGTAATCGATTATCGGGACTGGCATATTCAACTGGGGCGGCGATTTCGGTCGCTGAAATTGTGGTTTGTGATCCGTCATTACGGCATCGAGGGACTGCAATATCACATTCGGCAGCATGTGAGGTTGGCGCAGGATTTTGCGGCGTGGGTCCACCGGGATTCGCGGTTCGAGGTGGCGGCACCGGTACCGCTGAACCTGGTCTGCTTCCGGTTGAAGTCGGGAGATGCTGCGAACCAGGGTTTGATGGATCGATTGAATCGCAGTGGAGATTTATTCCTGACGCATACCAAGTTGCACGACAAGTTGACCTTGCGATTGTGCGTGGGACAGACGAATACGCGGGAACGTCATGTGAAGCGAGCGTGGGAGCGGATACAGCAAGAGGCTGGTTCGTGATTCACCAGAGAGGCGCCAGCGCCCGTGCGTGCGGGACGTCGGATTAACAATCATTCCGGAAGAACAGTGGAACGAGAGGGTCCCTGCTAGTCGGCGGGCATCGTCAGCGGCTTGGGAGCCAGCGACGAGAGCAGCGATGCGGATTCGGAAGGGCAAGGCGCAGGAAACCAGCTGCGGACCATGGGCAGGGCCTCGCGCATAACGGCTTCCCCGGCACGGATCAGATCGGCGGTATGCTCGAAATCGTCGTACTTGAACCCATTGACGTCGGGTTCAATCACGAGGTCAGCCGCGGGACGCCACAGGGCGGACGATTTGTCCTGCGCGATCGAGAAACATTGTCCGATGACGTCGAACAGGTGACGCGGGCCCGTTGGTGTTCCCCAACGGCCTTTGAGGTGAACCGCCAACACGTGGTCGCAGCCACACTCCCGCAGAGGCTGGCTGGGCACGGGGTGCGCCAACATGCCATCCACCAAAAGGCGACCTTCGATATTGACGGGCAAGAACATGCCTGGGTAGGCGCAACTGGCGCGCACGGGGTCGATCAATGGGCCGCTGCGAAAGACGACGCCGTCGCCGGTCGCGTAGTCCGTGGCGGTGACTGCCAGCGGTATCCGCAATTCTTCAAACGTCTTAACCTTCAGGACTTTGTTAAGGAAGCTCTCCATGCGCTGATTGGAGGCGAAACCAAGGCGCGAAATCGTCCAGCGAGCGAAGTCACGGAACCGGACACGACAGCCGATGGTGGCCATTTCCGCGGCCGACGCGCCTGAGCAGTAAATGGCGCCAATGAGCGCGCCGACACTGGTCCCCGCAATGCAGGTGACGGGGATATTTTCCTCTTCGAGGACTTTCAGCACGCCGACATGAGCGATGCCACGGGCGAAGCCGCCGCCGAGGGCTAGGCCGATTCGGGGCCGTGGGAGTTCGATGGGAGAGGGCGAGGCTGGCCGAGATATCTCTCGTCCGAAGGCCTGTACCGAGCGAATGATTTTACCCAGACTCTTCACCAGAGCCCCACATCCGGGCGTGCCCGGATGAATTTACAACTGCAACTGAGATGCCAGCTCTGGTGGAAAAGATAGCTTATCTCCCAGACGGTACCACTTACCGTGGAAACGTTACCTGGTGCGCCTTGCTTACCTATATCCGTAAGTGGCTCATTCCTGCTAATTTGGAATCATGGTAAGGGAATTCTCGGCGGGTGGCGTGGTACTGCATCCGATTGACGGAAAGTGGCACATCGCCGTCATTGAACCTCGACGGGAACCGACCTCCAGTGTTGGCAGTAGGAAAAGAAAGTCACACTCACAAATTTTGGCACTCCCTAAGGGCTTGGTGGACGCCGGCGAAAAGCCTCCACAGACCGCCGTCCGGGAAGTTCAGGAAGAGACTGGGATCCGTGCGGCGCTTATCGAAAAGCTTACCGATATCAAGTACTACTATGTTCGGTCCTGGGGCGATGGGGAACGGGTCTTCAAGATCGTAAGCTTTTACCTTCTGCGCTACGAGTCCGGCACCATCGATGCCATCTCCCCAGACATGCGGATTGAGGTGGAGCGCGCTCTGTGGCTCCCGATCGAAGATGCGCCCAAACAACTCGCGTATAAGAGCGAGCGTGATGTCGTGCAGCGGGCGCAGGAATACCTGAACTCCCATCCAACGTTCGCCGGGGACGTCAAAGCAAGTTGATTGGAAGACCGGTTCCTCGTCACAGAGATCCGTGATGGATGCCCTTGCGAAGCCGTGACATAACGTGAAACGAAAATATCATTTTCCGCTCTACAAAACCGATTTTTCTTGACTTACCAAATACCTCTGCTAGGATCTTCTTAACTTAATAGGGCGCGTGCCGTGTGCCATCCTCACCCCACATCTAACTCGGTACGCGCCTGCTGTTTTTTGGGGATAACTCTCGCCACGAAGAGAGACACCTCACTCTAGAGAACCCAGCGGCGCAGACGGAGATACGCACTTACGGGTATCCGGTTCGGTATTCCGGTAAGAGCTGACGGCGATATAAAACGAATAGGGTTGAGCGTCAGCGCCCCGTCATGGATTGCATCGGTTTCAGTGAGAGATTTCGTCGATGTGTGATTTGCACTGGCATAGCTGCGGGCTTGGCCGCGGCAGCTGTGCTGGTTGTGACGCCGTCGATTGCCAAGAACCGATCAGCGGTCAATCGGGCCACGGCAGGTACAGATTCGGACTACGTTTCGGCACTGAGCGCCGCGAACCGTTTTCTGCAGGCTTGGCAAAACCATGACGAAGAGGCTGGCCTATTGTTGCTAACCGACACGGCAAAGCACCACACGTCTGCGGACAGCCTGGACGCCTTCTTTTCGACACCGCAAAATGCGTATGAAATCAGGGGCGGTAAACGGCTTCAAAAGCACCGGTACTGCTTCTCGGTCGTGCTGTTCAGCGCGCCGGCCGGGCGTCCGCAGCCCCTCTATGCGGAGATGATCGTTCTTAGAACGGGAAAAGATGAGTGGGTGATCGATAATCTCCCGAAGCGGTAATCGACTAAAATCAGCAGATCAAAGCGTTTTCCTTATCACAGACATGGCCGGAGCCCGGTAGTAGCGTTTTCGTGAATCGGGCCGTCCTCAATCGGAATCTTTTCCCGGGAGTCATACTCCGATGAAGCGGATTAATAAGGTTGCAGTCCTGGGCGCCGGAACCATGGGCGCACGCATCGCCGCACATATTGCCAATGCGGGAATACCCGCTTACCTGTTTGACATTGTTCCGCCGGACGCCGACGGGCCAGCCCGAAACAAGATCGCGGCCGCCGGTCTCGATGCGGTGAAGAAGTCGAAGCCGGCAGCCTTCTTCGATTCTTCCCTGGCCCGCTTGGTCAATATTGGCAATTTCGATGACGATCTCAAGAAACTATCCGAGGTCGATTGGGTCATCGAGGCGGTGGTAGAGAACCTCGATATCAAGCGTTCCCTGTTGCAGAAGGTCAATGCGGTGAGGAGGCCGGGGACGATTGTCACCACCAACACGAGCGGACTGCCGGTGGCGAAGATCGCGGAAGGGTTTCCGGACGAATTCCGGCGGTCGTGGTTCGGAACGCATTTCTTTAATCCTCCCCGATATATGCGCCTCTTGGAGATCATTCCGACGCCGGAGGCAGATCGGGCACTGATCGATAGCATTGCGCGATTTTCGGACGTGCACCTGGGAAAAGGAATCGTATTCGCAAAAGACACGCCAAACTTCATTGCGAACCGTATCGGCACGTTTTCCGTGCTGAACGTCATGCGGTTGATGCAGGAGATGGACCTGTCAGTGGAAGATGTCGATACCCTGACGGGGACGGCGGTGGGTTGGCCGAAGTCGGCGACGTTTCGCACGATCGATCTGGTCGGGCTCGACATCCTGGGGCATGTCGTTTCGAACATGACCCAAAATGTGCGTGATGAGCGCAGCGACCTGCAATTGCCGCAGTTCTTCCGCCAGATGCTCGACCGGAAATGGCTCGGGGATAAGACGAAAGGCGGTTTCTACAAGAAAGCCAAGGCGCCCGGAAAAGAAGATGAGAGGCTCGCGCTCGACTGGAAGACGCTTGAGTATCGACCGAGGCAAAAACCGAAATTCGCCGGTATCGACATGGCCAAAAATGTCGAGGAAACAGGTCCACGCGTCCGCATGCTGCTGGGGATGAACGGCAGCGGGCCGGCGAAGGGCGACAAGGCGGGACAGTTCTTGTGGTCGGCGCTGACGGACTTATGGACCTACTCGGCGAATCGCGTGCCCGAGATCTCGGACTCAATTGTGGAGATCGATCGGGCAATGAAATTGGGATTCAACTGGGAAATGGGTCCGTTCGAACTGTGGGATGCGGCGGGAGTGGAAGCGACCGTCGCCCGCATGAAGAAGGAAGGCAAGCCGGTCTCGGCCAACGCGGAGAAGTTGCTCGCGTCGGGGAAGAAGTCATGGTACGAGGAACAGCCGAAGGCGGCTTCAGGTCGAGCGTATTTCGACCTGGGTAAGGGAGACTACAAGGCAGTCGAGGTACCGGCGGGCGTGTGGTCAGTAACGGTCGCGAAGAAGTCGAACGGCGAAGTTAAGAAGAATGCGGGGGCATCGCTCGTTGATGTTGGCGACGGTGTCGCTTGCATCGAGTTTCATTCGAAGATGAATTCGCTCGGTGCCGACATCGTGCAGTTAATCTCGCAATCGCTGAAACCGGGCGGCTCCGGCGACAACTTCGACGCGTTTGTGATCACGAATGATGCTGCGAACTTCTCAGTCGGCGCGAATCTGATGCTGCTGCTCATGTCGATTCAAGAGGAAGAGTGGGATGAAGTCGACATGGCGATCCGCACCTTCCAGAACATGACGCAGGCGATCAAGTTTTCGCCGAAGCCCGTAGTGGCTGCGCCGTTTGGATTGACCTTGGGCGGGGGAACGGAAATTTCACTGCATGCAGCGGCGCGGCAGCCGCATGCGGAGTTGTATACGGGACTTGTGGAAGTAGGCGTCGGACTACTTCCGGGAGCGGGTGGTTGTAAGGAGATGTTGCTGCGGGCCGTGGATGCTGCCACTTCCATCCGTAAGGACGGACGCGGTGAGTCGGTTGAATTGATGGAAGCGATGAAGAAGACCTTCGAAACAATTGCCACGGCGAAGGTCGCAACGTCGGCGGTCGAAGCGCGGGGACTGGGATTCCTGTCGGATAGCGATCGCATTACGATGAACCGCGATCGCGTGTTGTCGGACGCGAAGGCGCGGGCGCTGGATATGGTGCGCGCCGGATATGAACCGCCGCAGCCCCGGACCGATATTCCCGCGCCAGGGGAGAGCATTCTGGCGGCGCTGAAGATGGGCGTCCACCTGATGCGGCAGGGTGATTACATCAGCGACCACGAAGTAAAGATCGGCAATAAAGTAGCGGAGGTGCTGTGTGGCGGAAACGTAACGCCGGGTACCCCGGTCAGCGAGCAGTACATACTCGATTTGGAACGCGAAGGGTTCAAGTCGCTCTGTGGCGAGAGAAAGACGCAGGAGCGGATCCAGTACACGCTGAAGACGGGAAAGACCTTGAGGAATTGACGTAGTTCATGGCCTTGGGAGATAGAAGATTGCTTGGGGCTGAAGCCCGTTCAGAATGGCAAACATCTAATAATGTCCTAGAACCAGGCGCTCTGAGCGCCGAGTGCCGAATGCCCAACTGAGAACCGAGAAACTGATATGAGAGAAGTTGTAATTGCTTCTTCCGTACGTACTCCCGTGGGCCGCGCGTTCAAGGGAACGTTGCGCGCGACTCGTCCTGATGAATTGGCTGCCGTGGCGATCAAGGGCGCGCTGGAACGCGTGCCGCAGGTCGAACCTAAGGAAATCGAAGACGTGATCCTCGGCTGTGCTATGCCCGAGGCCGAGCAAGGCATGAATGTGGCGCGGATTGCCTCATTGCGCGCGGGGCTGCCGGTGGAAGTCTCGGCTATGACAATCAACCGATTCTGCTCGTCAGGCCTGCAGGCGATTGCCATGGCGGCGGAACGCATTATGTCCGGTGGAGCTGAGATCGTGGTCGCAGGCGGTACGGAGTCGATGTCGATGATCCCGATGGGCGGGCATAAGATCTCGCCGAATCCATGGCTGGTGAGCAACTATCCGGATGCTTATCTCTCGATGGGGTTGACGGCCGAACGGCTGGCACAACGGTTTGGGATCACGCGCGAGCAGGCAGACCAGTTTTCGTTGCGCAGTCATAAGAAAGCGATGGAGGCGATTCAATCGGGAAACTTCGAGGACGAGATGGTATCGGTTCCGGTGAGCTTCACGACACCGAATGGATCGAAGCCGAAGCGGCAGGAGATAACGTTCAAAGTCGATGAAGGTCCGCGAGGGGATACGTCTCTGGAGGCGCTGCTTTCGCTCAGGCCGGCATTTCACGTGAAGGGTACGGTGACGGCAGGCAATTCTTCGCAGATGTCGGATGGCGCGGCTGCGGCCGTGGTCACGTCGGCGGACCGGGCGAAGCAATTGGGGATCAAGCCGCTGGCGAGGTACGTGGCCTTCGCGACTGCTGGTTATAAGCCAGAAGAAATGGGGATTGGGCCGGTGTACGCGATTCCCAAGGCGTTGAAGCTCGCCGGGCTGAAGCTGTCAGATATCGATGTTATTGAGTTGAATGAGGCGTTCGCGGCACAGTCACTGGCGGTGATCAAAGAAGCGGGTCTGGATCCTGAGAGAGTAAACCCGAATGGCGGAGCGATCGCGCTTGGACATCCGCTGGGTTGCACCGGAGCGAAGCTGACGGCAACCGTCATCCGTGAGTTGAAACGGCGTAACGGGCGGTACGGTTTGGTGACCATGTGCGTCGGTGGCGGCATGGGGGCGGCGGGCATATTCGAAAACATCGCTTAACCACAGAGGGCAGCTTCACCACAAAGCTAACGTAAAGTTAGCAAGGACACGAAGGAAAACTGATCACTGACTTGGCCTCTGGATTGTGTTAGACAGGTTTCGGTGTTCCTTTGTGTTCCTTTGTGTGCCTTTGTGAACCCTTGTGTCCATTGTGGTAAAGGTTTTATAGCATCCATCGGCAGGCTCTGACCGAGAATCCAGTCAGTCACGCGATTATCACAGCGGCATGAAGGTCCATACAGCACTCGGACCGGGACTACTTGAGAGCACTTACCTGGCATGTCTGCAGCACGAACTTGAGAAGGCTGGACTCGAATGTCATTGTCAGGTCGCGCTTCCAGCCGCTTACGAAGGTGTCCAACTCGAAGGCAGCTACCGAATTGACCTTTTGGCCGAAGACCTGGTGGTCGTTGAACTGAAGTCTGTGGATGGGATTGCCCCAATTCACCAGGCCCAAATGCTTTCGTACCTTAAGCTCAGTGGTAAATCCATTGGACTGCTTATAAACTTCAACCTTGTCCATCCGAAAGACGGCATCCAACGCTACGTGAATGGAAGCGGATGGAACTGAAATCATCCGTGTTTCGCCTGTTGTTTTAGGGTTTAGGGGGTGTTCCATGGCGAGTACGTCTGCGGTTCCGCAAACCAAGGTGGCCGGCGCGAGCTTTCTGTTGGAAGAGCGCAGGCCGGAAGAAGTGTTTACCCCGGAAGACTTCAACGAACAACATCAACTCATCGGCCAGACGGCCGAGGACTTCGCTAATAACGAAATCGTCCCTAATATCGAGAAAATTGAGCACAAAGATTTCTCAGTCAGCCGCGACCTGCTGAAGAAGGCGGGCGAGCTCGGACTGAGCGCCGTCGACGTTCCCGAAGAGTATGGCGGGATGGAGATGGACAAAGTCACGTCGGCAATCATTGCCGACCACATGGCCAAGTACGCCGGTTTCGCCACTACCTGGGGCGCGCACACCGGCATTGGCCTGCTCCCCATCGTGTATTTCGGCACCGAGGAGCAGAAGAAGAAGTATCTACCCAAAATCGTCACTGGTGAAATGGTGGGGGCGTACGCGCTATCGGAAGCTTCCTCGGGATCCGATGCGCTGAACTGCCGGGCTCGGGCGAAGCTTTCCGCAGACGGGAAGCACTACATCCTGAACGGCGAAAAGATGTGGATTACGAATGCCGGGTTCGCCGACCTGTTCACGGTGTTCGCGAAGATCGATGGCGAGAAGTTTACGGCCTTTCTGATCGAGAAGAATTTCCCCGGGTTCTCGGTGGGGGGCGAAGAGCACAAGATGGGCATCCGCGGATCGTCTACCTGTCCGCTGATTCTCAACGACTGCAAAGTGCCGGTGGAGAATGTCCTCGGAGACATCGGCAAGGGGCACATCATCGCATTCAATATCCTCAACATTGGCCGGTTCAAACTGGGTGCGATGTGCGTGGGCGGCGCGCGCGTATCGATCGAGCAGGCGATTGGGTATGCGAAACAGCGCAAGGCCTTCAACAAAGTCATCGCCGATTTCGGATTGGTACGGGAGAAGATCGCCAACATGGCGGTCGGGATCTACACCGGCGAGTCGATGGTCTACCGCACAGTGGGCATGATGGACGTCGCATTGAGCGAGATCGAGAAGGGCGGCACTAATGCCGCTCAGGAGATCCGCAAGGCGATCGAGGAATACGCCGTCGAGTGCTCGATCCTGAAGGTTTGGGGATCGGAGATGATCGACTACGTCGTCGATGAGACGCTCCAGGTCTACGGTGGGTATGGCTTCGTCGAGGAGTATCCGGCGGAGCGCGCGTATCGCGATGCGCGCATCAACCGCATCTTCGAAGGCACCAACGAAATCAACCGGCTGATCATCACAGGTTTCCTACTGAAGCGGGCAATGACGGGTCAGTTACCGCTCATGCCGGCCATAAAGAAACTGATGGATGAGGTGCTGTCGGGACCGACGATGAGTGAAGAAGTCGAAGGTCCGCTCGCCGACGAACGAAAGGTTGTTGCAACGGCCAAGAAACTCGGCTTGTTCGTGGCAGGAGCAGCGACCCAGAAGTACATGCAGGCGATCCAGGACCAGCAGGAAGTCATGGGCGCGATCGCAGATATGGTAATCGAGACGTATGCCATGGAATGCGCGGTACTGCGAGCGCAGAAGCTGGTGGAGAGCAAGGGCGAGGCAGCGGCTGCACTGCCCATCGCTATGACGCAGGTCTATCTTGCGCAAGCAATGGACAAGATCGAAGCTGCGGCACGCAAGGTGACGGCGACGGTTGCCGAAGGCGACATGCTGCGCACGCAGATGGCGATCGTACGGCGGCTGTCTAAGTACGAACCGTTCAACACGATTGCGGCCCGGCAGACGATTGCGAATCGCGTAATCGAGGCCGGGAAGTACGTGCTGGCATAGAAACGTGAACCACGGAGGACACAGAGGCAGGCAGGGATTTCCTTCTGTCAGTCCTCAGGTGCCCTCCGTGGTTGTTTTGACCTTTCCTACGGGCGAGGACGCCTGTAGACCCAATCAAGCGAGGAAATCTTACTTGCCCAGGATCGTTCTTGCTGCCCTTCTCCTACTCGCATCAGTTACAGCCTTCAGCCAGGAAGTGTCCGCCAACCAGGAGCATCGCGCCGAGTGGGACAAGCTCTCCCCGACGCCGCCGATGGGATGGAATAGCTGGAACAAGTTCGCGTGCAATGTCAGCGAGGACTTGATCAAGTCGATGGCGGATGGAATGGTGAAGTCCGGCATGAAGGATGCCGGGTACCAGTATGTGGTCATCGACGACTGCTGGCAGGTGTCGCGGGATAAGGATGGGAATATCGTCGCCGATCCACAACGCTTTCCTAACGGCATCAAGGCAGTTGCAGATTACGTTCACTCGCTTGGATTGAAGTTCGGTATCTATTCTGATGCGGGAACTCTCACCTGCCAAAAGCGGCCGGGAAGCCGCGGACACGAGTTCCAGGATGCGCGCAGCTATGCGGCTTGGGGAGTGGATTACCTGAAATTTGACTGGTGCAACACCAGCACACAAGATGCTCGGGCTTCCTATGCGACGATCCGGCAGGCGCTCGACGCTTCCGGCCGTGCAATTGTGTTGAGTATTTGCGAGTGGGGCAAGGCAAAGCCCTGGTTGTGGGGCGCCGAAGTTGGCGGCAATTTGTGGCGCACGACCGACGACATACAGGACCGCTGGGGCGGAAAACAAAAATGGCCGGACGGAGGCTGCTGCTCGAACGGGATGCTGTCGATTCTCGATGAGCAGGTCGGGCTCGAATCCTACGCCGGACCGGGACACTGGAACGATCCGGATATGCTGGAAGTCGGCAACGGCGGGATGACCGATGTCGAATATCGGTCGCATTTCAGCTTGTGGGCCATGCTGGCGGCCCCGCTGATGGCGGGAAATGATTTGCGGAACATGTCGGCCTCAACTCACGACCTTCTCACGAACAAGGAAGTGATCGCGATCGATCAGGATCCGCTGGGTAAACAAGGCACGCGCGTTCGCAAGGACGGCGACATGGAAGTCTGGGCAAAGCAACTGCAGGATGGCAGCCGCGCCGTGGTTCTGTTTAACCGGGGAGAATCAGCGCAGCAGATCGCGGCTAACTGGGAAGACTTAGGTTATCCCGCGCATGTTGCCGCAGCGGTGCGCGACTTGTGGCAGCACAAAGATGCTGGCAAGTTCACGGGAAAGTTCTCCGCCTCTGTTCCCGCGCATGGCGTAATCATGGTCACGGTCAAACCGTAGCCGTATCCTTCGGCTAACGCTGTTGTTGATAAGTGTCTTCGATAGCAAGTCGACCGCTCCCATCCTCATAACTGCTGGTGCATCCCTGGACACGAAAGGTGTCTATGTTAGAACTTTCTTGACAGCCAGCAAGATCAGTGTATCTTACCGAGTTATCACTTCCCTATAAGTCAACAAGTAAGACTAGTTGTTCTCTTCCCTTTAACCTTCTTGGAGGTGCACATGCTCGGACTCCCCACGCTGGACGTGGCCATTGGGATTGCTTTCTTTTACCTGGTGTTCGCGCTGATTTGCACAACCGCGAACGAAGCAATTGCGAGATGGCTGGACAAGAGACCCAAGACGCTGGAAGAAGCGATTCGGCAATTGCTGGGCAATGCTGAGTTGAAGAATGCCGTCCTGAATCATCCCTTGATCTGCAATTTGTCACGAACGACGAAGAAGGGTGGCGCAACCACGACCGAGCTTCCCTCGTACATCCCAGCGCCTGCGTTTGCCACGGCGTTGCTGGACAAGCTCACCGGAGCTCATCCCCTGACCGACATGAATGCATTGAGAGCCGGTTTAACGCCGAGCCCGGATGGACCAGCCGGCAGCATCAAGCTGCCCGACGGAACGTCAATCGAGGTTCCGCGAGGAACACAGATCGCGCTCAAAACCTTGTTGGACAAGGCGGGAGATGACTGGAACACGTTTCATGAGGAAGTAGAGAACTGGTACAGCGCGACCATGGATCGGGCCAGCGGCTGGTACAAGCAGTACATACAGAAGCAGACGTACCTCCTGGCGGCCATTGTCGTTCTGTGGGCGAACTTCGACACGTTGCAGGTGACGCGCCGGCTGTGGACAGACTCAGCGCTGCGGGCAGCCGTCGTGGAGCAAGCGCGCCACCGGACAGAGCAAACCAATGCGGGCGATCTGCCCTTGGCCACATATGAAAATCCAGAGAAGCCGGAAGAAGGCAAACCGATCCACGTGGAGCATACGGGCGCTTCCGCGCCGCTGACAGAACAGGAGCGCAACCTGGTCGGCAACGTAACCGGGTGGGAACGAGATCTGCAGGAATTGCGCGAGCAGCTTGGGGCGGCGACTCCCTCCGAACCTGGCGGAAATCCGCAAACGGGGATTTGGGTGAAATGGGGTTTGATGCACCTGCTGGGCTGGACCATCTCCTTGCTGGCGATCTCGCTGGGAGCTCCCTTCTGGTTCGACGTGTTGAACCGGTTCATGAACCTTCGCAATGCGGGACGCTCGCCCGATGAAAAACGCGCCAAGAACGCGGGCGCAGCGGCGGAGGCATCATGAAAATCCGAGCTTATGCCCTGCTGCTTGTTTTTACGGCCAGTCAGTCCTGGGGTGCCCCGAGCATCCTGATCCTGAAGCGCGCCTGGGTGAACAAGTATGCGAACCGCGCCACCATCACGGGGCAGATGTACATCGACCATGCACTCCACAGCCCGAAAACTCCAAAATCCTCGGCACCGGCCAATGATGGAGATATCCACGCCGCGGGAAGATCACCGCAGGTTGGTCTGCCCATGGTCGCGGAAGTCATGAATGCCGCCGATAACAATAAGTCAGCCGTCACGCTGGTAGACGCGCAGGAGGGGAAGAACAACCTCGTCGATATTACGGGTGTGTGGCGATTGTGGTTTGAACATCCTCCCAGCGGGCAAACGCAGACGCAGAACTTCTCGCAACTTGCGAAGCCGGGAAATACAAACCCCGACCACTGCTTTGAGATTCACCCGATCGTGAACTTCAACCAGCAAGCGCTGAACACGACGTTTCACTCGATCACCGGATTCACTCCCAAGGACGCCAAGGAGGCTTTCAGCCGATACGAGCAATTGAAACTGTCGCTTCGCGCGAATACGGACGCAGTCACTCTGTCATCCAGCATGATCGGCTACAACTACGTCCTGTTCAAAATGCGGCTCAGCAGCAGTGTGACGAAGTTGACAGCCAACGATGACCACAGTTCGGACGGACTGCAGGCCACGATGGATGTATACGAAGTCAATGCCGATGATGGCGAACCGTTCCTGGCTACCGGCGTTCGCGCCATATTCGTCAATAGCACCGCACCTGCCGATGCTGTGAAGAACCTGGGAGCAGGAGACGAACTCGTGGTGCTGGGCATTCCACGACTGGATTTAAATAAAGTGATTTCGTATCTAAGCGCAGGCGGGAACATCGCCAATAATCGCAAACTGCCCTACGAAATGGTGATTGTGGCGGTCGAAAGCGAGTGAAGTAGCGAAAGACCGCAGAGGGGCTGCGCCTATTTCCGCGATTGGGATTCCAGCTCTTTCATGACGCTTTGGATGAGTTCCTTGGCGTCCGTAAGATTTTTCATGATGAGCTGGACGTCCATCACCGGCTTGCCGGGCCAGCGCTGACTCTGGCAATACACTCCGTGCTGGCCAATCAGGGCCATGGCATCAGTGACCATATCCATCGTGACCGCAAGCCGCCCTCGCGGAACTCCCATCATGAACTCATAACGTTCCAGTTCTTCCTGCTTTTCTTCGTAAACGGACATGGAGCAATTGTACCGTTCGGCGGCAGTAGGGGATAATGGCGGGGCGCTGCTTACGTCGAGGTTCGTGGTTACGTCAAATAAACACAGCGGTTAGCAGTTGGCAATTAGCAATTGGCCTTTCGTGGTCAGCACGGTCGCGAGAACCAGATCATTGCAGCCAAGGCCGGAGAGGCTAAATGCCAACTGCTAAATGCTAATTGCTTATAAGGAGCATGCATGAAGAAGAAAATCACGGTCGTTGCTGCATTTGTACTGATTCTCACCACGTATGTCGCCGCCCAGCAAGACAAGAGCAAACGTCCCAGCCCACCTGCACACGCGCAGTGCCAGTTTTCCGACGGAAAGACTATCAAGATCGATTACTCCAGCCCACGCGTGAACGATCCGAAGACCGGGCAGGCCCGGAAGATCTTCGGTGAACTGGTTCCTTATGGCGAGGTTTGGCGAACGGGCGCCAATGAGGCGACAACGTTTGTTACGGACACGAATCTCACTGTTGACGGCAAGGACGTTCCTGCCGGCAATTACACCATCTTCACCGTTCCGGCGCAGGACAAGTGGACGTTAATCATCAACAAAAAGACGGGCGAGTGGGGAATTCCGTATAAGTACGAGTCGGACGAACTGTTGCGCACCGATATGAGCGTCTCAAAGCCGGCTTCTACCGTCCAGAACTTCACGATCGATCTCAATCAAGAGGGTGGAAGTTGCACGATGCGTATGTCATGGGAGAACACGCAGGCTTCCGTGAGATTCGACGAGAAGAAATAGTTCTGAGTACCGAGTAAAAAATGTCAGCTTGAGGCACGGGCGAATATGCCCGTGCTTCTTTTTTGGGAGTGCGGAGAGCCAGCGAAGAACCTAATCAAAGAGAACACGGCTAAAAAGACTTCGTGCGGTGCTCTGTGCCAGCCGGCAGTTGTCCCGTTAAGATCGGGTGCCCTACCCAGTAGCGCCTAAGGTTTCCAACGCAGAATGGGCTTACGCGCAGCGGCCACTTCGTCGAGGCGCGAGACGCGCGTGTTGTGCGGCGCGTTCATGACCGTCTGAGGATCTTCTTCAACCTCTTCCGCAATCGAACGCAGCGCTTCGATTAACAAATCCAACTCTTCTTTCGGTTCGCTCTCGGTCGGCTCGATCATCAGAGCACCCGGAACGATCAGCGGGAAAGAAACCGTGTAGGGGTGGAACCCGTAATCGATCAGGCGCTTGGCGATGTCCCCGGTGCGAACCCCTTTCTTCTGCTGAATCTTGTCGCTGAAAACTACCTCGTGCATGCTCGGAGTGGCATAGGGCAAATCGTAAGAACCCTCGAGTCCCTTGCGGATGTAGTTGGCATTTAGAACCGCGTCTTCGGTGGTCTGGCGTAAACCGTCGGGCCCGTTTGCCAGGATGTAGGCCAGAGCGCGCGTGAACATCCCGAAATTGCCATAGAACGCGCGGACGCGTCCGACAGACTGGGGGCGGTCGTAGTCGAAGCCGAGTGTGCCGTCAGACTTCTTGATCACCACCGGCTTGGGCAGGAACGGTTCGAGAATCTTCTTCACCGCAACCGGACCGGAACCCGGGCCGCCTCCGCCGTGCGGCGTAGAGAACGTCTTATGCAGGTTCAGGTGCATGACGTCGACGCCAAAGTCACCGGGGCGAACTTTGCCGACGAGCGCATTCATGTTGGCGCCGTCCATGTAGAGCAGGCCGCCCTTGGCGTGCATAATCTCGGCAATCTTGTGGATCTCCTGCTCAAAGACGCCGAGAGTATTCGGGTTCGTGAGCATGAGCGCGGCAATATCTTCGTTCATCTGCGCCGCGAGGGATGCTATGTCCACCATGCCGCGATCGTTCGACTTGAGATTCTCGACGGCGTAGCCGACGGTTGCGGCGGTGGCGGGGTTGGTACCGTGGGCGGAATCGGGAATCAAAATCTTCTTGCGCGGGTTCCCTTTGGACTGCAAGTATCCGCGTACCATCAGCAAGCCGGTAAGTTCCCCGTGAGCGCCGGCGGCCGGCTGAAGGGTGATCGCGTCCATGCCGGTAATTTCGACGAGGCAGTCGCTAAGCGTCTTGAGGATGCGCAGGGCGCCCTGCGAGATCTTCTCCGGCTGGTATGGATGGCCGTTCGCAAGACCTTCCATGCGGGTGACAACTTCATTGACGCGCGGGTTGTACTTCATTGTGCAGGAGCCGAGTGGATACATGCCGAGGTCGATGGCGTAGTTCCACGTAGACATGCGAGTGAAGTGGCGAATGATCTCCAGCTCGCTCACCTCCGGCATGTTACCGAGATCTTTGCGCTCCGCACTGCCGAGAAGCTTCGCGGCGTCGACCTCGGGAACGTCGAGCGGCGGCAATTTCCAGGCCGCCTTGCCGGGCGACGACTTCTCGAAGATCAGACCTTCGTTCTGGCTGATGTGGCGGGTGGCCTTTCGGGTCATGTGTTTCATCGCACGACCTCCTCGGCCTCGGGAGCAGGCTCACCGGCTTCGCTATCGGCGAGTAATCCGACCGCAGTATCGATCGCGCTACGGGCGGTCATTTCCGTGCAGCACCACAAGGCAGCGTTGCCGAGTTCCGGATAAAACTTCTTGAGCGGGAAGCCGCCGACGATTTTGTGGCCCAGCAAGCGGCTGTTGATCACGTAGGGATCTTCCGAGGTCTGCACTACGAATTCGTTAAAGCGCGGCGCGCCGCCGAACAGGACGCGGGCATGCTTTCCAAATTGACCCGCAGCATAAGCCGTCTTAGCCAGGTTCTGCTTGGCTAATTCACGAAGACCGATCTTTCCATAGATGGTCATGAAGATGTTGGCCATCAGGGCGACGAGTGCCTGGTTAGTGCAGATGTTGGAGGTCGCCTTCTCGCGGCGAATGTGCTGCTCACGGGTGGCGAGAGTCAAAACGAATCCCCGCTTGCCGCTCTTATCGGTGGTCTGTCCAACGAGGCGGCCGGGCATTTGCCGAACATACTGTTCGCGGGTAGCAATCACGCCGCAGTAGGGGCCGCCGAAACCGAGAGGCACGCCGAACGCTTGCGCCTCCATGGCAATGATGTCGGCTTGACGAGGCGGTTCCACGATGCCAAGCGAGATCGCTTCCGAGACCGCCACCACGAGCAGCGCACCATTCCTGTGGGCTATGTCGGCGATCGCGGCAACATCTTCGACAGTGCCGAAGAAGTTAGGTGACTGAATAAGGATGCAAGCGGTTTCTCCCGTCACAGCCTTTTCGAGCTCGCGCAGGTTAATCCTGCCGTTTTCGCCAAAGCCGGCGCCGCTGACGGGCATACCTTGATTCACCGCATAGGTCGCCAGCACTTCCCGGTATTCGGGATGTACGCTGCGGGCGACGACCACCGAGCGGCGTCCGGTCAAACGAACTGCCATGAGCACGGCCTCGGTGGATGCCGTGGACCCGTCGTACATAGAAGCGTTGGCAACTTCCATGCCGGTAAGCTCGCTGATCATGGTCTGGAATTCGAAGATGGACTGCAGGGTGCCTTGCGAAACCTCGGCCTGATATGGCGTGTACGCAGTCAGGAATTCGCCGCGCGAGATCAGCGAGTCAATGATGACGGGCCGGTAGTGATAGTAGGCGCCGGCGCCGAGAAAACTTGAGTAGTCGTCGCCGTTCTCGCGGGAGCGCTGGCGAAACCAATCGACAATTTCCGATTCCGCCATTTGCCGGGGAACCTTGAGATCGCGGTTCAGACGGTACTGTGCCGGAATGGGCGCAAAGAGGTCATCGATGGAATCCACACCGATAGCTTTCAGCATGGCTTCGCGATCGCTGGGAGACTTAGGTAGATAGCGCATAAGAACCTAGATTAGATGTGACGCGAGCCAACGCGATTCGGGACGGCCTCAAGACTAGTGTCCCGCCTCTTCCGAAACGAATTTTTCATAATCGGCGGACGAGAGTAACGAGTTCAGTTCGCCAGGATTGCTGAGCGCAACCTTCAGCATCCAGGAGCCATGGGCATCTTTGTTCACCTTCTCGGGAGAGGTGGTCAGGTCTTCGTTGATGGCTGTCACTTTACCGGAGGCGGGCGCATAGAGATCCGACACCGCCTTGACTGACTCTACGCTGCCGAAAGTCTTGCCGGCTGTGATCTCCGACCCGACTTTGGGCAGTTCGACGAAGACGATATCGCCAAGCGACTCCTGGGCGTAGTTGGTGATGCCGATGGTGGCGTTCGAGCCATCCACCTTGATCCACTCGTGTTCCTTGGTGTATTTGAAGTCGTTTGGGTAGGACATGGTTAGCTCTGAGCTCCTCGGCTGTTGACTTCTGAAGTTTCGAGTTTCGGGTTGCAAGTTTCGAGCATATCGGTGAAACCGCCACTCACTCGAAACCCTGAAAACTCGGAACCTACTTCTTCGGTCTTTTGTAAAACGGCGTCGGCACCACGTGGGCTTTGACGCCCTGCCCACGAATCTCAACCTTGACGGTTTTACCGATCTCTGCAAACTCTGGCGGAACATAAGCCAGCGCCACGTTCTTTTTCAGAAAAGGCGCGTATGAACCGCTGGTCACGTACCCGATCTCGCGGCCGGTGTCGTCCTGAACTTTGTAGCCGTCGCGGGCAATACCGCGCTCGACCATCTCGAGGCCAACAAGAGTTCGCTTGACGCCTTCAGCTTTAGCTTCTTCGAGTGCGCCCCGGCCTACGAAATCCAGCTTATCCATTTTGCAGAAGCGGTCGAGCCCAGCCTCCCAGACGTTGATCGTGTCGGAGATTTCGTGACCATAGAGCGGGAGCTTGGACTCAAGGCGCAGGGTGTTACGCGATCCCAAGCCGCATGGAACTACCCCAAACTCCTTACCGGCGGCCAGCACCTCGTTCCACACCATGGCGCTGGTCTTCTCGTCAGAGGGCACGTAAATCTCGAAACCGTCTTCGCCCGTATACCCGGTCCGGGCGATCAGGATGTTGGGCAGGCCGCAGACGGTCCCATGAGTGACCCAATAGAACTTGACTGCGCTCAGATTCGCGTCGGTAAGTTTCTGGAGAGTATTGACGCCTTTCGGTCCCTGGATCGCGATTTGAGTGAAATCGTCGCTGAGGTTCTCGACAAAGCAGTCGAAGGCGCGGGTATTGTCGCGTACCCAGTTGAAATCCTTCTCGCGGGTCCCCGCATTGATGACCAGGAGGTAATCCATCTCACCGAGCCGATGCACGATCACGTCATCGACGAATGTTCCGTTTTCGTAAAGCAGGGCCGAGTATTGCGCCTGCCCGGCGGCCAGGCGAGAGGCATCATTCATGGTGATGTGCTGAACGGCCATGAGCGCTTCCGGACCGTTCAGGCGGATATCGCCCATGTGACTGACGTCGAAGATCCCGACTCCAGTACGCACGGCGTTGTGTTCAGAAATGATGCCGCCGCTCGAAGGGTACTCAACGGGCATGTCCCAGCCGTTGAATTCGACCATCTTGGCGCCCATCTGGCGATGCACTGCGTTCAGGGCTGTTTTACGGACGGTCGGTGTAGTCGCCTCAACAGCGGACAATGCAAGAACCTCGGGGAGCAGGGATGGGCTGCCGATGTCGTGGAACCAATTAAGCTAACACGCGAGTGCGCAGGGCTTCAACAAAAGCGCCCGGGGTGCGGAGAATGCAGGGCAGGATGATGCCATGTGGAGCGGCAGGAGCCCTGGATCTTAACGCAGTCAGATTTTTGGGGGAGGCACTCCGAGGAAAAAGAGGAGGGCTGAGAGTGCCAACGTCTCAGCCCGAAGCCAGCAACCCACGGGGGAAGAATCAGTACTTAAATGCGTGCGTTTTTTAGTAGCCGCACGGATAATTCGGGCGGCAAAGGGGCATCGGACCGCCGTCCGGAGCTGCGGTAATAGGCGCAGCTACCGCTACATATGCACTCGCCAGTCCAACTAGCAGAACTACGAGTCGAATCGCGTTCTTCATGGGTTGTCTCCTTGTGATTATGCAAGTCAACTGTTTGGCTGCAGGAACTTGCAGTGGCCGGGATTATCGCAACCTATGTTTCTGGCATAACGGGAAATTTGGTTTTGTTCTAGATTCAGAACAGAAAATGGTCGTCGGTCAGCGTCCGGATCATCCGGTAGAGACCTGGCGCTTGGAAGTTTCGTGGTTGGGGGAAGCAGTTCCGCATAGGCTTTCCCGGATCGAGTATCGAAGATCGGGGGCCGAAGATTATGAACTGCGGGAAGACGCCGAACCCGGGATGGAAACGATTACCAAGGGAACTTTCGCGCGTGGTGGCAAGAGGGTAAAGTCGAACCATGGCTACGACAGGAAAGACGAAGTACCTTTGTTCTCAATGCGATATGTCGGAATCGCGCTGCGAGTGCGAGAAGTATTGTTGTTTGTGCCAGAGCCAGATTGACATCCGCTTATGCGAGGATGGGCTTTATTACTGTCCTCCGTGTCGAGAGGCCTGCGACTACAAGACAGCCGACTAGATCACCACGGCTTCGCGGTATTCTCCAAACACCCGGCGCATTGCGTCAGAGATTTCGCCCACCGTGGCGCTGGCTTCGATAGCCATAACGATGCGCGGCATCAAGTTTTCCCCCGAGCGCGCGGCATTCTCGACACTCCTGATGGCAGACTCCCAAGACGCTTTATCCCGCCGGGCGCGAAGCGAGCGTACCCGCTCGACTTGCTTCGGTTCCAGGCCCGGATCGATGCGTTGAATGGGTACCTCTTTTTCCTCGTCGATGCCGAAGCGGTTCACCCCAACGACGATTGCCTGCTGGTGATCGACTTTCTGCTGGAATTCGTAAGCCGCATTTTGGATTTCCTGCTGGACGTAACCGCGCTCGATGGCTTTCAGCATTCCACCCAGGGAGTCAATCTTCAGCAGATATTCATGGGCGCGGCTCTCGATGTCATTGGTGAGCGCTTCGATGTAATACGACCCGGCCAACGGATCAATGGTTTGCGGCACGCCGGATTCGAAAGCAATGACCTGCTGCGTGCGGAGGGCGATCCGGGCAGCATGTTCGGTGGGAAGCGCGAGTGCTTCGTCGAACGAGTTGGTGTGAAGGGACTGAGTTCCGCCAAGAACGGCAGAAAGCGCCTGGAGCGCCGTTCGCACAATGTTGTTTTCCGGCTGCTGTGCCGTGAGCGTCGAACCGGCGGTTTGCGTGTGGAAGCGCAGCATCCACGATCTCGGATTCTTCGCTTGGAAGCGGTCGCGCATGATGTGAGCCCACATGCGGCGGGCGGCGCGGAATTTTGCGATTTCCTCCAGGAAATTGCTGTGCGCATTGAAGAAGAAGGAGAGGCGCGGAGCGAAGCGATCGACATTGAGGCCGGCATTGATGGCTGCCTGCACGTAAGCGATGCCGTTGCCGAGAGTGAACGCGACTTCCTGGACGGCAGTCGAGCCAGCCTCGCGCATGTGGTAACCGGAGATGGAGATCGTATTCCAATCGGGGACGTTTTCATTCGTCCACGCAAACAGATCGGTGATGATGCGCATCGCCTGCTCGGGCGGATAAATGTAGGTTCCGCGGGCGATGTATTCCTTCAAAACGTCGTTCTGCACCGTTCCCGAGAGCTTGCGAATATCGCCGCCTTTGCGCTTGGCGACGGCAACGTACAGCGCCAGCAGTATGGAAGCGGTGGCATTGATCGTCATGGACGTGGAGATTGCGGTCAGATCGATGCCATCGAAGAGACGTTCCATGTCTTCGATGGAGTCAATGGCGACGCCCACTTTGCCAACCTCGCCCAGAGCCATGGGGTGGTCGGAATCCATGCCAATTTGGGTGGGTAAATCAAATGCTACGGAGAGTCCGGTGGTGCCGTTCGCCAGCAGGTACTTGTAGCGCTTGTTGGATTCTTCCGCATCGCCCATGCCGGCGTATTGGCGCATGGTCCACAGGCGGCCGCGATACATCGTCGTCTGGACGCCCCGTGTGAACGGGAACTCCCCGGGATAACCGACCTGGGCGTGGTAGTCCCAATTTTCGAGATCGGTTGGGCTATAGAGTGGCTTTACAGGAATGTGAGAGGAAGTCTCTTGTTCACTGGCGGGCTTTGCGTTCAGGGTGGCGGTCGAAGCATCACTCTTAGTTTGACCACTCATGGTCAAGACCTCCTACGGGCTCGCCAGAAGGAACTCACGCCAAACCAGGCGAACAAAAGCGTAAAGCAGACGGCGAGAATCACCTTGCCGGGGCCGGCCGTGCCCGCTTGGTACTTGGCGTATTCACGCGACAGAGCGACAGCGCCGATGAATGCGAGCACAAGAAAAACGAAGCCGGTGACTTCGAGCCAAAGTATCCCAAGAACCCGGCCGACAGTGCGTCCGGTGACGCGGAGAGCGCTCCAGGCTGCGTTGGCAATGCGGCTCTTGCCGGCGCGCTGAGAGGTCATCCGGGCAGCCACACGGGCGGCAATGCCCATTTTCCTCACGGTCGAGACACTCATTCCCGTGATTTTAGCAGTGTACGGGGGTACAATAACCCAGCTTAGGACGCGGGTCACGAAACCTTGTGACCTCGCACGCCATCCAATCGGGTAGCGGTTCGTAGGTTTCAGGGGGCGATGTGGACCAGGAACTTAAAAAGCTGATGAAGGAACTAGGAGAGGCTATCAACGAATCTTTGGCCGACTCCGAGCAGATTGCCGAGGTAGTCTCCCGCATCAAGGACGGCGGTTACGATATTTTCCTGGTTCTGGAAGCCACCATCGGTTTCAGCAAGCAAGGGGAAGGATCACCCGATAAGACTTCCCTGGT
>JBPYEW010000203.1:0-9371 GCA_051984555.1 Terriglobales bacterium
CTATTTCCATCGACATCTTCCAGCGTAGCCCCGTCCGCTTTAGACACATACACGGGGGTCGCATGAGAAAGCCCGCGAGGAATGGCAGCCGCACGGCGCTCCCCGAGTGCCTTCGACTTTGGTCCAGGAATAGCGGTCTTCAGTTGGATCGTCGCCATTTCAGTACCACCCAATCGGCTGTTCGTTCAAATTGATGTGCACTTGCTTGGTTTCGAGATATTCCTCGATGCCCCAGGGCCCGAGTTCGCGGCCAAATCCCGATTGCTTGTAGCCACCCCACGGTGCCTCGACATAGGTAGGCTGCATGTGATTCACCCAGACAATTCCCGCTCGTAGCGATTTGACAGCGCGAAACGCCTTGAATATGTCCCGAGTCCATACGGCCGCGGCTAAGCCATAAGGGGAGTCGTTCGCGATCTTGACCGCGTCTTTCTCATCTTCGAACGGGATTACAGCCGCGACGGGTCCGAAGATTTCTTCCCGCGCAATCCGAGCGCTATTGTTCACATCGTAGAAAATCGTGGGTTGGACGTAGAAGCCCTTCGAGAATTTTTCGGCGCGACCGCCGCCGCTGGCGACTTTCGCTTCCTTCTTGCCGATATCCAGGTAAGAGCAAACCCGATCGTACTGCTCTTTGCTGACGACCGGCCCCATCTTGGTATCACGCTCGAGTGGCGGACCAAGTTTGATGTTCTTGGCCTTCTCCGTCATCGCTTCCACGAATTTGTTATAAATCGGCTTCTGCACGAGGATGCGGCTGCCCGCAGAACAGACCTCCCCCTGGTTGATGAATACTCCGAACAAGGCTCCATCGATGGCTGCTTCAAAGTCTGCGTCGGCGAAAAAGATGTTGGGAGATTTACCGCCAAGTTCGAGCGTGACTCGCTTTACCGTGTCCGCGGCTTGTTTCACGATGATCTTGCCAACAGCGGCGCTGCCGGTGAAGGCAACTTTGTTGACGTCAGGGTGCTGCACGATAGGAGCACCGCACGTCTCGCCAAAACCAGTGACAACGTTCACCACTCCTTTGGGCAGCCCGACCTCTTCAAACCATTTCGCCATTTCGAGAACGGTGAGTGGAGTTTGCTCCGCCGGTTTCAGCACGCACGTGCAGCCTGCAGCTAGTGCCGGCGCCAGTTTCCAGGCAGCCATGAGCAGCGGGTAATTCCAAGGAATGATCTGTCCCGCCACACCCACGGGCTCTTTCAACGACAAGCTCATGGCATTATCGGGAACGGGGTTGACGTAGCCGACGATCTTGGTCGCAAGGCCTCCGTAGTACTCGAAACAGGTGGCCACATCGGTGATGTCGTATTCGGCCTCGACGATCGGCTTGCCGGTGTTTCGACACTCCAGTTCGGCCAGCATGGGAATGTTCTGGCGAACTTTGTCGGCCAGTCGAAAGAGAATCCGCCCACGCTCTTGCGCCGTGGTCTGCGGCCAGCCACCTTCGTCAAAAGCCTCTCTGGCCGCGGCTACCGCTCGGTTCACGTCTTCAGCGTTAGCGTCGGGAACGTGCGCGATAACTTCTTCGGTAGAAGGATCGTAAACTTCAAACGTCTTGTTCGAGTTGCTGGCGACCCACTCGCCGTTGACGAACATCTGATAAGTCCGGACTTCTGTCTTCACTCCGGCTGGCATGAATACCTCCTCGAACTGATGTCTCTAACCGTCTTGTCAGGATCGAGCTTCACTCGACCGAACAGGCGGGGAAGCCTGTTTGTTTACCGCGCCCGGTACTCCAGCAACAGCGGCTTCACTCCGCAGTTTCATCCGGCCATACACGTAAAAGAAAAAGAATGCGAGTACGACGAAGCCGAGTGTTATGCCGAACATGGTCACTTCGTACTTCCACACTGATGTGATTTGTTTCGCCGGGAAATAGGCCAGGATGATTCCAAGCGCCGTCGTCAGCAGTCCCGCTGTACCTGCAAACCACAACGTACCCCGGCCGTAGCGGCCGCCTTTCAAGTCACCTTTGGCCGCGAATTTCAATAGGGCCGCGAACACATACAGAAAAGGAATCAACTGCAGGACCACGGCAGCGGAGAGCATTTTCTGAAATGCTTCCTGCACTCCGCCGGAAGAAACGAAGTTGAAAACCACCAGCGTCAGCGATATCAAGCCTTGCACAATGAGGGCGGCGTGCGGTGTGGCATATCGCGGATGTACCTTGCCGAGCCACGCCGGCATGTACGAATCCAGCCCTGCCACAAACGGAATGCGCGCCGAGCCTCCCATCCACGCCGAACCAATCCCCGCGATCGATAAGCTCAACATCACGGCGAAGGGAATGATGATCCAACCCACTCCAACTCGGCTGGCAAGGTGGCTAACGGCCTGAACGATGCCTTGCAGAACGCTGATTTCATTCTTGCCGATTGCTACCAGCAAGATGAAAGTCACCGCTATGTACAGCAACCCGGAAAGCACGCCACCCCAGGCCACCGCGCCGGGAAGCGTGCGTTGAGGATCACGGATCTCATCGCCCATTACTGAGGCAAGTTCGAGGCCGACCAGCCCGAAGCAGATCACACCGAAGGAATTCAGTACGAATCGAGGATCAGCCGGAATTCGGAATTCCGCTGCGGTGACGGGAGTTCCGAAGCGCGAGGCAATAAAGATGCCCAGGCCGATTAAAACCGCAGCCGCGATTCCGGTACCGATTGCTCCGACGTTATTCAGCCATTTTCCGACACCTAGCCCTACGATGTTCAGAATGGTGAGAAACGCGAGTAATGCCGTCGACGTCAACAGCGCGAAAACCTTGTTGTCAGCGAGCCCCTGGTGCCCGGCCCCAAGAGCGAAGACAGAAACCCCGACGAAGTACAGCATCACCGTCGGTACATACAGCATGTTGTTGGTCCAGTAGCACCAACCGGACAGAAATCCGTGGAAGTCACCGAAGACTTCCTTGGCCCACAGGTAGACCCCACCTTCGCCGGGATAACGATGAGCGAGTTCGATGACGGCAATACCCTGCGGCCAGAAAAACAGCAGCAAGGAGATGATCCACAACCAGACCGTCACGCCGCCGTTGGCTGCGATCGACGGCACTACGTTCAGGTTGAAGACAGCAACTACAAAGAGAAGTACCAGGTCCCAGCGGCCGAGGACACGCTTGAGATGGGGTTGGTTGTTGGGCTCGGTCGTCAAGGCGAATCCGTGGAAAGTTGCGATGTTTCAAGGTTTCAAAGCTTCGCTGTTCTTCGAAACTTTGAAACCTATGAAACGTTGAAAATTTCAGTGTGCCGCTACCGCCGGAACTTCGCGCTCCTGTTGTGCTTTCGCGAGCGCGGGGGCAACGTCGGCGAACGCATCGAGATGTTTGTCGATATCGGCTTCCGTGTGTTGGACCGAGATCGTCCACTGCTCGTCCCACCAGTACGGCTGTGCCATGACGCCGCGGTTCACCATGCCGAACCAGTAATGACGCCACAGATCGACGTCGATCGTCGTCCAGTCACGGTAATTGCGAATCTCTTTCGGATAGAGCATCAATGCGCCATTGACTCCCGCGCTTGCTATATATGCCTGGAGCCCGCTCTTCGAAACGATCCGCCGATAGCCTTCCGTGAGCTTCGTGCTCAGCTTGTCAACATGCGCGTAGTTCTCACGGGTGAGCACTTCCCGGAATGTTGCCAGCCCAGCAGCCATGGAAACGGGGTTCGTGTTATACGTCCCGCCGTGAAACACCTTGTGCTGGGAAATCAGGTCCATGACGGACTGGTGCGTGCCAAAAGCGGCGAGCGGCAGTCCGCCACCAATGGACTTCGCCAGGCAGATCATGTCGGGAGTTACGCCGAAGTATTCGGAAGCGCCACCCCAACCGAGCTTCGCGCCAGTTTTCACTTCGTCGAAGATCAGCAGCGCGCCGTTCTTGGTACAGATCTCCCTCAGCCCTACGAGGAATCCCTTCTCAGGGATGCAAAGACCCACATTCATCATTATCGGCTCGAGAATGATCGCGGCGATCTGGTCTGGGTTCTCCTGGAAACGACGTTCGACCGACGCGAGGTCGTTGAAGGTCGCGACCGGAACATTCGCAACACTGGCCTTCGGCACTCCCAATCCCCCTGGCACCGAGGCCGGGGCGTCGGCGTCGCCGAAGTCCGGCGCGTGTGGTTTCACGCTGACCAGAGCTGTGTCGTGCAGGCCGTGGTAACCGCCTTCAAACTTGAGGACCTTGTCACGACCCGTCGCCGCACGGGCCAGGCGGCACGCATGCATCGTAGCTTCGGTGCCACTGGATCCGAAGCGGACCATCTCGACAGGGAAGCGCTGACAGATTTCCTCCGCCAACTGCCATTCCATGTCATGCGGCATGCCAAACATGGTGCCGGTGCTGAGGCGCGACTGAACCGCTTTCATCACTGCCGGATGGCAGTGCCCGGCCATCAGTGCGCCGAAACAGAGGTTGTGATCGATGTAATCGTTTCCGTCGAGGTCGCGGAAGTGTGAGCCCTGCGCTTCTTTCACGAAAATCGGATGAGGATCGTAAGCCCGATAGTTGCTGGCAACGCCGAGAGGGATGCGCTTCAGGTTCTTCTTATGCGCTTCGGCGGATTTAGGCGTGCGACGCACAAATGTGTCGAGTTCGCGTTGTAGATCGGCGTACATCGTATTTCTCCGAAAAATCTCAAGCCGTAAAGGCCATTAGAGTATCCCGGGCGGCCAACCGCCCAGGACTTGGGACTAGAAATAAAGTTTTAAAGCAAACTGCATCAGGCGCGGATCGCGAGCCTGTGTGACTTGTCCGAATTGTGACCCGTCCGACGTATTGCCGTCCGGCGTGAAAAACTGCGTATGGTTGAACAAGTTGAAGAACTCCGCGCGGAAATCAAGGTGCTTGGTCTCCGTCAACGGGATTGTCTTCAGAATTGCGAAGTCCGTCTGGCTGATGTGCGGTCCGCAGCAAACCGTACGGTGGGCGTTCCCGAGACTCCCAAATAGTGTGGGATCGTAGCACCCAAACACTGCGCCTGCTGTACAAGGCGGCTGGGAAGAATCAGAAGCATTCTCCGTAAAGCTGTTCGGGTCGAAGAAGTAATTTCCATGAGACTGCGGACTCATAGTCCGGAATGGAGCAATCTGGTTCGGTTCGCCCGGCAGTTCGAAGTCGAAGCTGTACATCAGCTCATTGTCCGCGGCCGACTGAATGCGGATGGGAAATCCCGTCTGGAACGTGGTGATTCCCGACAGAGCCCAACCGTTCAGCAGTTTGCCCGTCGCCCCCGTGTATTTGTGGAACGGCAATTCCCAGTAATAGCTGAACACGATCCGGTGACGCGCGTCGAAATTCGATAATGACCGGCTCCGCCGCTGGTCAATTGGGTTCAGAATTCCCTCGAAGCTGGATGCTTCATCGAAAGACTTACTGAACGTGTAAGCAGTCGTGAATTGCAGGCCGTGCCCGAATCGTTTATCGAGCGAAGCCTGGAGCGAATTGTAGGCTGAATTAGCGATCGTATCCTGGGCGAAGATGCTGCTAAAGACCGGTATACCATCGAGCGGGCACCCCGTGCCGGACAAGGGATCGCATTGTGGCGACGAATATCGGCGCAGTCCTACCAGGGTGATGCCGTTCGGACCAACCGTAGTTCCGGCGGGAATGACGGAACTGTTTTGGGCGTAAGGCAGATGGAAGTCCACTGGGAGTACAGTTCCGCCCGGGATGAAGAAGGTACTGTCGGCAAAATACTGGCCGCACGTACCGTCGCCCAGGACAGCGTTCAGATCCAGGCAAGTCTGGGGATTGCCATAATTGATGTCGTGGGTAGCCAAGAGCCGATGCCCTTGCGATCCGACATAACCCAACTGGAACTTTAAGTCTTTGGCGAGCTCGCGCTCGATTGTCAGATTGTATTGGGCCGAATACTGCGTGCGCATCTTCGGTTGAAATTGTCCAAACAGGAGGATCGGACGGAACATGCCCCAATCCACCCCCTGACCGCGTTGTGGGTTCAGGATGCCGTTTGAACCTCCGAGCGAGGGAAGACCGAACGGATTCGGATAAGAGAAGCTACCGCTTTGATCGAGAAATGGTGTGTTTAAGAAAGTGTTGAACGGGAACGTGCTTCCGCCGAAGGGAGGTTCCGCACTGAACTGCTCCAGCACCAGCTGCTCGATGGGGTTGTAGAACAGTCCCCAGCCAGCCTTGATGGTGGTCTTGCCGGATGTGCCGGGACTCCAAGCGATACCAATCCGGGGCGCGAAAGCCTTGTAATAGGTCTGTGTGAGACCGTTCGGAACGCCCGCATCCCCAGGAACCAGCAGGCCCACGGGCGTCATGGACGAGCAATCAGTGTTGGCGGTGTCCATACACGGAAATACGGTGCTGGTCTTACCTGGCCGGAACGTTTGCACGTGCTTGCTGATGTCGGCAATCGGTGTGGTCAGTTCCCAGCGAAGCCCGTAATTAAGAGTCAGATTGGGTTTGATCTTCCAGCTGTCCTGGCCAAATAAATAGAGTCCTGTGTTGCGGACATTCTCTACTTGCGCGGAGCCTTGTCCGTACGAGCCGGGGAATCCGAGCAGATAGTCCGAGAAAACCGTATCGCCAAGGGTGCTGTTGGTCGAGGTCCCGTCGACAAAGAATTCTCCATTGACGTCAAAGTACAAAGTCTGATCAAAGCGTTGCCGCCGAATATCGGCACCAAACTTCAACGAGTGGTTGCCAACGACCTTGCTGATGTTGTCCGACCATTGGAACGAATTGCCCACCTGCGGCAATTCACCTTCACCGTTGTTGCCAATCGTGAAACCGCCACTCAACTGAATGAACGGAAGTCCTTCCCGTTGCGCGCCCAGGTTCGGATGGATGCCCAAGGTGTTGTCTGTCGTGCCGTCTGAGAAGCAAGGCACTGGTCCGAGCACACTCGTAAGCCATGCAGGCGCCGGCGGACACGAATTCTGCACCAATTTCGTATTTATCGGATGCTGGAAGGTCATCTGCGCTTCACGGTTGTAGTTGAAGCGAAATTCGTTGACCGTGCTGTTATTGATCGTCCATACGTGACTGATGTTGTATTGCTGGAATCGCTCGTTGGTGATGGATCCGAATCCCGGTATGTTCGCCCCGGCAGCTTGGAATTGCGCGAATGGCGACACCACGTGGTGATCGTCAAAGTAATAGTAGAAACTGAGGTTCTGGGTGTTGCTAAGCCGGTGATCAAGTTTGATCGTGAACTGATCGCCCCGATCGGGCTGCACTGGGATCGTCTGCAAGATGCTGCCCCCGCCAGCGGGTGTCGGAACGAGTTGAAGCAGATCTACGGCAGTCGCATCGAGGCACTCAAGGGGAATCTGGTTGTTCGGAAAAATGCTCTGGTACGCAACACCGTCCGCGATCGTGCCTCCACCGATGTCCGTCACCGCCTGCTGGCAGCCTGCGCGTTGGTTTGGTCCACCACCTCCCAGCAATGCATAGGCGCTGCTCAATGTACCGGGAAATGGAGACTCGGCCGAAAAGTCAGCAACGATGTGGCCGTTGACCATGTTTGCCGGGTTGGGGCGCTCTGCGGCAGTCGGGACGGTGACAGCTGGCGATGGGATTCCTTGCCGGATACGGCGGCCTTCGTAGGACACGAAGAAGAATGTCTGGTCCTTCTTTATTGGACCGCCAAACGTGGCTCCGTATTGGTTCTGATTGAACTGCGGCTTGTCGCAGGGAATTCCCTGGATGGCCGTGAAGCAATAGGCGTTGGCGTTCAGCTTGGTATTGCGGAAGAACTCGTACACATTGCCGTGGAGGCTATTCGTTCCGGACTTTGTCACGACGTTGACCACCGACCCGGAGTTGCGACCGTACTCGGCGTCAAACGTGTTGGTCAGCACGCGAAATTCCTGGATGCTGTCCGGCGATGGTTGTACCGTCGGCAGGTTCACAAACTGATCATTCGCGTCGCCACCGTTCACGCTGAAGTTGTTCGCGCGTCCGCGCCCGCCGTTTACCGAAACCGCTCCCGCTTTATCGTTGCCGTATACAACGGAGTTCGAAGAGCCGACTGTCGACATAACGCCGGGCTGTAATTGCAGGAACTGGTAGGTGTCACGAGCGTTAAGGGGCAACTGCGAGACTGCACGGTCGTTGACTACCGCGCCTAGCTGGGTGGTGGTCGTATCGACCAACGGCGCCTCGGAAGTGACTTCAACGGTCTCTTTCGTCTGACCAATGGCCATGGTCATGTTGAGCGTCACCACTCCGTTCACTTCAACAACGACGCCCTTGCGCAGATTGGTCTTGAAGCCTTGCTGTTCGAATTGCAATTGATAGGAACCGGGCTGTACTTCCAGCAGCACGTAATCCCCGTTGGTATTCGTCTGCACATTTCGACTAACGCCTGTAGCCTCATTCGTCAAAGTCACATTGACACTAGCCAATACGGCGCCTGAAGGGTCCATCACGCGACCGAGAATGCGGCCACCCGTGCCTTGAGCAAAGCCAAAACTGGTCAGAACGAGGCACACAAACGCAATCAGACTGCGATACGCACACGGGGAAGTCGACGGGCGCATAGGTCCTCCGAAACTTTTTGGGGTGGTTATCTCGTTGTTTGAGTGTTGCTGTTGACTGCTTGCATGCAAGGCAAACCTTGCTATAATCGCGCAAGGTTAGAGAACCTGCCGTACCAAGTCAAGCAAAAAATTGAACGCTCCCGCAGCGGGAACACCCCGCGAGGATGCCGGTTTGGGAAGAGATCAGGCCAATAACGGTTTTCTGAAAATCGGCGATGTGGCGCGCATGGTTGGCGTCTCGCCATCGGTGATCCGGTCATGGGAAGCGCTCGGGCTCACCCGTCCTCAGCGCACCGAAAGCAAGTATCGGATGTATTCCGCGGAAGACGTGAAGCTGTTGAAACGTGCGCGCTATTTGCGGCGTGCGCGCGGCTTGAACGCGCCAGCGATTGTGCAATTGCTCAAGCGCGAGGGCTTGGTGCGGGGTGCGAAAGATGGAACCGCTGGCGCAATCGGAGCGCACCTTCGCAAATTAAGGAGCAAGCGTGGACTCTCTCTGGCTGAGGTTGCACGCGCAGTAGGAATTTCTGTCGGCTTCTTGAGTGCGCTCGAGCGGTCGCGAATGTCAGGTTCGGTCGGCACATTGCGGAAGCTGGCCCGTTTTTATAAGGCGAATATTCTCGACTTCTTTGGTCCTGCCGAGTCTAGATCTCCACTCGTGACCACAGACAAGCGCAAGGTTTTGAACGCCGGAGCAGGCGTCAGAATGGAGTTGCTGGCGTGGGGCAACACGGTCATGGAGCCCCACTTGTTTCGAATCGGTCCGGATGCCGGCAGCGGCGAATCGTACACGCACGAAGGAGAAGAGTTCCTCTTTGTGATGCAGGGTGAGTTACACATCGCGCTGGATGGTC
>JBPYEW010000204.1:0-16798 GCA_051984555.1 Terriglobales bacterium
AACACTGCGGAGCAGTACGGAATTTTTGCGGCAAGTTATGGCATCGCAGCGGTGCACTTTTCCCAGCCGCACACCCAGGTGGCGGTTACCGGCAAGGATCAGCCGGCAGACCAACTGTATGCGGCGGCCATTGAGTCGTTCGCTTTCAATAAGGCGGTCATTCGGTTCTCCGACAGTGAATTATCGGCCCCGAACCTGCCGCCCGCGTTAGCCGAGACCCTTCCCAACGTACCGGGGGCCAGCGGCGGAGCCGCAATGGCCATTGTGTGCTCGGGCTTCGCCTGCCAACCTCCAATCAGCGACCCGGGGCAACTCAGCGCCACCCTGAGGGAGCCTAAGCCAGTACCCAGATAGGAGCATGGGAGCAGGTTACTTGCGCTCATTACCGACGGTTACCTTGGTTACTTGTGCCAAAGAGCCCTGTAGGAGCATTGTTCTTCTGACAACGAAGTGCGGTGTTGTCAGCGACCTACCAACCACTGGTCGCGTTCTTCATGGGTGTTCTCCTTGTGGTCATGTGAGCTAACTGTTGGCTGCAGGAACTTACATGACCACGGATCCCACTAAGTAGTCCTCCGACGTTATTTCCCCTGTTCCTATTCACTGGCAAGGCCGGCGCATATTTGTGCGCGTCAAAGCCCGAAATCCAACTGTCGCTGGTTTGGTTGTAGAGGGGTGAGACTTACTTCCAGTCGGCGTGCGCGGCGGGTAGGCCGGGTCTGAAGTCATCCTGACCGGCAGATACTGAGTACTTCGGCGAGCGGGAGAATGCGCGCTCGACCATACCTTCGAAGATCGGGATCAGAGAGTCGGCAGCATCGGGATGTTGCAGATCCGTGAGACTTTGTTCCCAACGCTGCGACTTAAGCAGCGTGACCGCCGATTCACGGCTGGGACTTTGCAATAAGCAGTATCCGATCCAAGCGACAATTGCGAAGTTGTAGGCCACCATATTGGCCAGATTCAGGCCCATCTGCGAGATGTAGCCTCCGGCGCAAAGCGCTATGACGCTGAGCTCGACGGTAGCAAACCCGCCAAAGCCGATGGCGATCCCAAAACTGCGCTGACGCCACGAGATACCCAGGTACTTAGAGAAGAACAACAGGAAAAACACCATCCCGCACTGCACAACGCGAACGCTTCGCTGCAGCGTCAGAATGGCTTGAACCAGAGGGTCGGGATCATTGATGCCCACGCGACTTGAGGCCGACATGACTCCGGCCACCAGCAGCATGACGAGACCGGCCCATTTGAAAAGCACAGAGCCAAGATCTTTCAGAGTGTGATAGGGACGAAAGATATCCAGGAAGATTTCGTGGATAACTTTGAAACCCAGCGCAACGCTAATGGCCGTTGTCGCCCAATAGGCGAAGAAGTAAAAGTCAGACGCTCCCCGCATGTAAGCGGGAAAGAGAATCGCAAAAATCAGGATTTGCGCAATTATGTAAGCGAAGAAATACGGGAAGTTACGGTACAGCTTTCGCTTGAACATGACACCCGCCACGACCAGCTGCAGGGCCGGGTGAATGAGCCATAAAGCGAATACAATCTGCTGTTTTGAGGTCACTAGGTGGTCGCAGGGGGCGCCCCATACAACCAGGAGCTGTATGCACCTGCCCTCACGTTCACATTAGCAGGTTGCCGCGGTAGGTCAATGCACCGAAGTAACCTAAAGTAACCACATTACCGGTTACCTTGAACCGAGATCGTGCTAAGCGGGTTTGCGAGAGGGATTCTCCACGTTTTACATTGGGGCCTAAGTTTATAGGTGGGGGCATGAACATTCTCGGATGGCAGGTGTGGTTGACACTTCTCCTCGCATGGCCAGGTTTGCCCGGTCAAAGCGTTGGTGGTCCAAGCGGCATCGATCAGCCCGTCCAGATCGAGAGTCGAAGTGGATCAAGGGCCGCCCTACTGACGCTCCCGGTAGGGGTTCGCACGCCTGCGAACTTCGTCATCTTCGTCCCACATGTCTCATTGAGCCCTGAGGAGGGCTATCCAACGACCTATACCAACTTAGCGCAAGCGCTCGCCAAGCAAGGGGTTGCAAGTATTCGGTATGAGACTCCAGCGCCCTCGCCCAACTCAAGCGCTGGACATCTCCCTGCGGGTAACCAGGTTGAAGATGCTGCGGCGGCGCTCCGCTTTGCGAAGGAGAGACTGGGAGCGAAAACCGAAAACGAGTTCGTGATTGCTTATGGCCTTGCCGCGAGTCTCGGGCCCGAAGTTGCCCAGAAATCGCCTTCGCGCGGCATCATTTTGCTCGCCCCTGTGGTGCTACCAATTGAAGATGTAGCCGCGGCAGCGCGTCGACGCGACTTAGAACGGCTCGGCCGAAATGAAGAGCAGATACATCAGACTCTTGAATCTCAAAACCGAATCTTCGCCGATATTCGGTCGGGGAAGATCCCTAAGAGTCGATTTATCGACGGATCGCCGGCTTCGTATTGGCTGGAGTGGATGAACCGTAATCCTGTAGAGGAACTGAGGAAGCTCAGTATCCCTGTCTTAGTGCTGCGGGCGGGTAGCAGGGATGACAGCTCGGATGCTAATTACGAAAAGTTAGAAAAAGGTTTGGGCGCAGGGCAAGCGGAGTTTCGAACGGTTTCCAACTTGAATGGGAGATCCGAACCAGCAGGAAATGCGTCCGGCGCCTCG
Source organism: Terriglobales bacterium (assembly GCA_051984555.1). Taxonomy (GTDB): domain Bacteria; phylum Acidobacteriota; class Terriglobia; order Terriglobales; family Acidobacteriaceae; genus Gp1-AA122. The sequence continues at coordinate 2,659 of JBPYEW010000204.1, forward strand.
GCTGAGGCAGATGCGCAGGTAGTGACCGCAATCGCGAACTGGATCAAGCAGCACGTTCCATCACCAAGCCAAATGGGACGGCCGCCCAAGAAATAGGCGATTCTGTCTTAAAACTCCGGTCCGGCTTGAATGTAAGCCCGCATCATGCGCACTTCGTGCGCTTTTTCATCCAAGTCGTGCAGCATGACATCGCGCAAGGAAATCATTCCCTTCAGCATCCTTCCCTCACACAGCGGAATATGTCGGAAGTTGTGTCGCTGCATGAGCATCATGCAAGTTTCGACATCCTCTTGCGGGGAGACAGTCAGAGGGTCCTGAGTCATGACGTCGCGCAGGCGTGTTTTAGAAGGATCGAGGCCCTCGGCAACGACGCGCTTCATCAAATCGCGCTCCGAAAAGATCCCGACCAGTTCGCCATCCTGCAGCACTGGCACGGCGCCGATATTGCGGTCCACCATGGCTTTTACGACGTCGCAGACCGTCTGCTCGGGGTCAGCGCGGTAAGTATCTTGACCCTGTATTAACTCGTAACAACAGGCCATCGTGAGAACCTCCGTGGGCTTCAGTGTGAGGACAACACCCAAAACAAGGTTGCTTCCGGGGGCGGAGTATATGACGAAATCAGCGCAAACGGGAAGCCCTAAGTGAGGTGTCGAGACAGGTGCAGGCTGCAAGTACTCAGGTTAGGGCGTGGTGAGTGGACGCGGGAGCCGAGTTGCAGCTCCGTTCTACAGTATTCCGGGTGACAGCTGGCAGCCAAACCTTTCAGGTACGTCCCCATCCAAGTCTGCGCCCAGTAGAGCTGCCAGGAAGAGCCGAGGTGGGCACGGGGGGCAAGATGAAACCGGTCAGGACGGTCACCTTCTCATTGTTAGTTCTGGCCGATTTATCGCTGGTCCTGCTACTTCCCTTCGGCGTACCTCAGCCGAGCATGCCGATGCCACAGATCAAGATTACAACTCCGGCAAATACTCTTGTGCCCAAGGCAAGTGTGCCCCCGGCTGATCCTGACTGCGATGGCGATCAGGTCCGCACACCCTGGTGCGAAGCACGCTATAACGACGTCATTTAGCTACTGCTCGCTTCCCATTTCGAACATGTCCAGAATGTGGTCGGATCCATCGATCAGCAGCACACGTCCGGCATAGACGACACGCTCCTGGTCACCGGGGAGATTGGACAGCTGATTCTCGCAAGACAATGGCAATGATTGCGCCTTACCCTCTGCTTCCTTAGGCAGAGATCCCCCGACACGGACCTGGCGGTCGGTCCCGGCCGGTAACTCTGGTTTTTCGAGAGTTCCCGGCGGCAACTCAGAGGAGTGCTGCTCCAGGCAATTGCGGATTACGCGGCGATCGCGCGCGGTAAACAGCACAGCATTGTCGAACGACTTGCTGCCGGCAGTGTCGCCCGCCGCCGAAGCCGGGGTCTTGTTGGCATTCTCGGTCGGAGGCTCGGGTGCCGGGTGCGAGGCCTCGGGTGGTGTGGGTTGCTGAGTTTCCGTGCTGGCCGCAACAGGATTGGGAACGGAGCTCGTTACGAAATTGAGGACGGCTTCGGATTCCACCGTTGCCTCGCGCTTACCGGTCGCAGCAGCAGCTCCTGTGCCAGCGGCTGCGCCAGCACCGGCGCCAATCGCCGCTCCTTTTCCTCCGCCGGCAATTCCGCCAATGAGCGCGCCAAGCAACGCGCCACCGCCAGCTTTGGTCGCTGTGTTCTTCTTATGCGACTCCCCTTTGACTTGCAATGGCTGCACATTCACGGACGCGGCAACTCCACGAGAGCTGATGGTGTTGAGAACGAGGTTGAGTTCACCGGGATCGCTCAGGCGTCCAGACTCGTGGACCGAGACCACTGTGCCGGTCACATCCGAGCCTTTCGGGAAAACCTGTTTCCCGCTCACGACGATGGGCTCTTCCAGGGTTCCGTGAAAGATGTCTCCGGCTTTCGCCTGGGCGCTGGTGAGACTATCGATCATCCGGACGTGCACATCCGTCCCACTAGGAATCTCGGGAGCAGTAGGGTGGCTCTGGGCATATGCCATGAGGCCGAATGTCAGGGCAACTATGAAGACGCTGAACGGGATTACTCTGCGATGCATAAGAACTTCTCCTGAAAACGCAAGCGGTTAGGTGGCGAGGCGCCCTATATCAGTTGAGATGCTACTCTGGCCGGAACTGCTGTACAACTGGGCAGTTCAGCGGGGTCACCAGACACAGCAATCAGAGTTGTTGAGTTCAGTCTTTCAGGAACACGAAGTAAGAGCACGACCAGAGTGCAGTCGGCACAGTTCCCCGCGGCCGGGTCGTAATGATGATGTTGTAGTCGTCCCCCGGGTGGAGATCCTCCACCGCAGAATATTGTGCTCCGGGTTCCACCAGGGCAAGATGAGCCAGGAAGTGATAGAGGTCGGGTCCGCCGCCGTATCCCTGAGAAGCGAAGGACATATCCGTATCCTCCTCGGCGCTGAAGTGCCAGGCTAAGGACGCCGCCAGGCTCACCGCGTTCTCGTAGCTCTTGGGGGATATCGCATCTTGAGCACAGTTGTCGAATACCAGGCGCAACTTGCGCTCGTCTTCACGGGTAAACTCGCGCACTTTGGGCGACCCTGATTTCGCCGTGGATTTCCAATCCACGTGGCGAGCGGAATCTTCCGGCATGTAGTCGCGAATTCTGTACAGATCGTAGCCGCGGCCACGAACGAAACTCGCGAATTCCCCCGTAATCAAGGGGAGGATCTCGAAGAACTCGTCTGGCGGTTCGATCGAGGGATAAACGACGACTTCCCTAGCCAGTGGTATCCGGCGCGTCTTCACGAGGAAGGAAAACGGAAAGCGCGTCGACAGGCCAAAGCTGTCCTGCTGGTAGCGGCCGCGACGATGGAAGTGCAACTGCAAGTCGGCGCTAACTTCCGATTTGCTGGCGATAAACGGGAAGTAGACGGCGCCGTCGAAGATGCCGGGTGGCGATGGTGCAGTAGCAACACGGCGAAGCTCGCGGTCTGGAAGATGCAGCCACTGGCGTCCCCGGGGACGTCCCGCTGGGAAGGCAAAAGTAGTGTCCTTCCAACGCCAAGTCTTCCCGGCTTTTCTCTGTTTGGGTGGGACCACACTCACGGAGAACGAGGGCCACCAACGGCGGTTCCTCACCATGATTCGACCAGCAACGGGGCGACCGGCAAAAACATGTTCGGGAAGACGAACGCCCAGTTCCAGGCCACGCAGCACGGCGGCAGATGCGACGCCAGAGAGGAAAATCGCACCCAGCATCGCTGAGACAATCAGGTAAAGAAGATTATTGCCGGTGTTCAGTGCTGCAATGCCAATGACCATGGCTACGAGCACGTAGACGATTCCGATGCGAGTGACGTCGTAGTCGAACGTATCGCGCACGGTCGCAATAGCCACCCTCCGCGCCAGGTATGGGACAGTGGTCAGGCCGACTAATGCCGCCAGCAGGAGCGCGAGAGAGGCAAGGATCAACGTGGCCCAGAGATCTCCGGATTCGCGGGACACCGTGGAGAACAGAGCAGCGGCAAAAGCCAGCAGCAGCCCGAGAAGCGCGAGCAGAAACCGGATCCAGACCTCGGATACATGCAGGTGAAGAAATCGGTTGACGCTGGCCCGTACGCTCAACGTATGTGCAGGTGCATCGCTCATGGAAACCGCGTAGTTCTCGAGGTTAGCACCGGACGGCAACTCACGGAAGTTACCGGCGTTGGCCCGAGAAGCGCTGCAGCCACGCAGCGGCTTTTTCTGCCGCGTAATCGGCTTTTTGTCCCAGACGCGGAAACCTGTCTTTCACCTTGCGCAAGAGATGGTGAGCCCAGACGTATTCAGTCGAGAGAATAAACAGTCCGATCAGGAGAAAGAGAACGCCTTGCAAGATCGGCAGGAATAATCCAACGATTCCTAACGCGATGAACAGCCAGCCAGTGGCAAGAACGAGGAATCGCTTCATTCGGAGCGCCTGAGAGCATCATACGCTGGCTATGCAGCTCGTCAGTGGGAGGGTTGCTTGAGGCGATACCAGATCCAGACAAGAACAACCACCGTGATGGCTGCCGCCAGGATGTCGGAGCGTTCGAGGAGGCGCTCCACCCTGCTCCATTGCTGACCGAAGAAGTATCCGACACACGAGATCGTAGCAACCCAAACCACGGCACCGAGGAAATTGCAGATGACAAACTTTTTCCAATGCATGCGAAGTACGCCGGCCAATGGTCCGGCAACGACGCGGAGCCCTGCCACAAACCGCGCCAGAAATACCGTGGCCGCACCGTAATGCTGAAAGAGTTCTTCGGCTCTCTGTATGGCGCGGTGAGATAGATGAAAGGTTCTGACGTAGCGCGATAGCAGCGGCCGTCCGCCGAAGTGCCCAATCGCGAAGCCGATGTTGTCGCCGATGGTGGCCGCGATGATCGCTGTCACCACAATCCACAGAAGCCGCAGACGATGTTCGGAGAATGCCGAGAAGCTGGCGAGCAACAGGATGGTTTCACCGGGAACCGGCAGTCCGGCATTTTCCAGCAAAAGCGTGGCGGCAACCGCCCAGTATCCGTAGTTCGCGAGAAAACTGCGCAGCAGATCGAGAACGTGCGCCATTTAAGGTGTAGTCCAGCCCGGCAGGATATCGTATGCAGGCTACTCGTGCTGTGAAGGCGGTGTTCGACTGAGGAAATCGAGCAGTATTTTGCTGAATTCCTCCGGAGCTTCCTCGTAGGGCAGGTGCCCGATGCCTTTCATCTGAACCAGTTCACAAGTGCGGAAATAGCGGCACAGAGTGTGCGCTGAGGCAGGATCAACAGCGCGGTCGAGCGTGCCCCAGACCATGAGAGTAGGAATGTGCGAGATTTTCGGCAGGTTCTTTTCGAGAGTGGCCAGATCGTCCGTCCACGTATTCAGAATTTGTAGGCCGTATTCGAAAGTGCCGGAAATCTTGAATGGCTCGGAATAGCCCTTCAGGGTTCCTGGACGAATTTTCCGTGGGTTGCCGTATAAGCGGCGTAATACACGGTTGTGAACCCGCGAGGCACGCGGCGCCACCCGCCGGAACAGGATGGACACCACGCGGCCGGTGAGGAATTTCGCGATACTGCGCCCGTGAAGCGACCAGGGATTTACCGGAGCGACCAGGATAAGGCGCGTTACCGCCGGTGCAGCTTCATCAGTCGCCAGCGCGGCCGCCGTCATCGCCACTGCGCCACCGTGAGATGTGCCAAGCAAGTCAAAACTCTCGAATCCCATCTGGCGGGTGAAGGTCAGCAAGCGGCGAGCGCAACCAACAAATGTGCAGTCGAGGCTTGGACAACGATCTGAGAATCCCGCCCCCAGCATGTCAATGGCGTACACAGTGTGGCTCTCGGCAAGTTGCGGTATTACGAATCGCCAGGAGAAAGAGTAGCCAAGTAGCCCATGCACGAGAACGAGCGGAGGCCCCGACCCTGCGCGCAGATACCGCAGGCGAGCGCCATCGATGTTGGTAAAGCACTCCTCGATTGCGCAAGGTGCGTTTATCTCCCTCTCGACGGTTTGTTCTCGATTAGCCATGAAGACAGACAACTAAATCATTATCCGCTGAGTCTCACTAATTGATATCGCCTCTGTCGCTTTTGTGCTGGGGAGCGTTCGCGCTCCCCGATTTTTTTCCCGCCGCTCGAGGTACTTCGATGCAGCGGCTCCGTTTGAGAGGTCGTCCGGCTATGGATTGTCATAGCCACTGAAAGCCGCAGAAATTCAGGCCGGTTTGACGACAACCTACTGATTTTCAAGGTAGTCCCGATTACCACATCCAATATTCCAAAAATCATATTCCAAGTGCGATATCTGATCTATAATCCAAGAAGTGTTTTGTTTTTCTCGACTTAGCGAAATAGATTCGGAGCGCGGCTTGGCAGCAGAGTTGCATAAGCGGGTTCGGGGCGTTGCCGATTTAACAGTCCAAAGGTCCGCGTCGTCGTCATCGTTTTACCGGCCCATGAATCGGGATTTCCAAATCCGCTTTACCGCCGTGGTCTTGACCCTCCTCACGGTGGTCTCGGTTACGCTGGCCTGGATCAATTTCCAAAAAGAACAGTCATTCCAGGTGCCAAATGATGGAGTGTCCTGGAATGAAAAGAATGGCAAGCTTTTCGCCGAACGCGTGGATGCTGATGGACCAGGCGCACGCGCCGGTGTCAAGGAAGGTGACCAGCTTGTCGCCGTCGACAAGACTGACGTTAACAAGATCGCTGATGTAGCGCGTCAACAGTACCGGGCCGGTGTGTACTCCCGATCAACGTATTCCCTGGTACGCGACACAATCCCTGTAGATACGCAAGTGGTGCTCATTCCCGCGGACCGGTCGCTGTATGTTCCGCTGCGACTGATCGGCCTGGTGTACCTGGGTATTGGACTCTACGTTCTTCTGCGGCGCTGGACGGCCCCGAAATCGACGCACTTTTATTTATTTTGCCTGGTTTCTTTCGTCTTCTACTCGTTTCACTACACAGGCAAGCTGAACGACTTCGACTGGACGGTCTTTTGGGGTAACTCGGTTGCATGGCTCATGCAACCAGCCCTGTTCCTGCATTTCGTACTGACATTTCCCGAACGGAAGCAGTTCCTGCGCAAGCACAATTGGGCGGCAGTGCTGCTCTATTTTCCGGCGGCGGTGCTGTTGGTCCTGCAGATCGTCAGCTTCCGGTTCCTGTTGGCGAGCGAGCGCCTATTGCGCGACCTGAACCGCCTTGAGATGGTCTATCTCGACGGTTTCTTCCTGCTGGCAACCTACATCCTGTGGATGAGTTACCGCTCTGCGAGAACGCCGGTCCTACGGCAGCAATTGAAGTGGGTGACGCGCGGAACGATTTTGGCCGTCGCGCCATTCACGCTTTTCTACGTGGTGCCATTTCTATCCGGAGCCGTTTCGAACACGCTGATGCGTGTTTCCGTGCTGTCACTGGTGTTCCTGCCTTTGACATTTGGTTACGCCATCTTCCGCTACCGGTTGATGGATGTTGACCTGATCTTCAAGCGGGGCGTCGTCTATACGCTTGCGGCCGCATCCATCGCTGCGGTGTTCTTCGGCGTGGTGGCGGGCGTTGCCGAACTGGTCCACCTGAGAGTACCGAGCAGCGGCCCTTGGGCGATGGTCCTGGCAGTCGTGGTTACGGCGATTCTCTTTGACCCTGTCCGAAAATACATTCAGGACAAAGTCGATCAATTTTTCTATCGCACGCGGTATGACTACCGTAAGACTCTGATCGAATTCGGCCGAGAACTCAGCGCAGAAACCGATCTCGACAAGCTTCTGGGTGCGCTCACCGAGCGACTTTCCCGCACGCTTTTGGTAGACCGCATCGGCATCTTCATGGCGACGGCGGATTCGAAAGCCCCGCGATTCGTGCTAGCCAAGTCATACGGAATCACGAACGTGTCGGGCCTGGATTTGAGTTTCCTCGGGGTCTCACGTCCTGAGATCGCCGAAGGCCATTTGTTTTTCGACAACACGCACCAGGTACCGAAGGAGACGCCGTCCGCCCAGGAAGCCATCGTTCGATTGGACTTGAATTACTACATCCCCTGTCGGGCACAACGCGACACCATCGCCTTTTTGGGCCTTGGGAAGACGGTAGAAGGGGATTTCCTGTCGAGCGAAGACGTGGAACTCCTGGAGACTCTCGCTGGGTATACCGGCATCGCCATGCAGAACGCGCGGCTGTATGCGTCGCTGGAGCAGAAAGTCGCGGAGTACGAGCGACTGAAGGACTTCAACGAAAACATCGTTGAATCCATCAGCGTGGGGGTGCTGGCGGTCGATCTGGCGGACCGCATCGAGTCGTGGAACTCGCAAATGGAAGTGATGTACGCGCTCCCGCGCTGGCAGGCACTTACTCGACCACTGAGTGAAGTCTTTCCAGCGGCGTTCGTGGAAGAGTTCTACCGGGTTCGGCAAACACCCGGTATTCACAACCTTTACAAGTTCCGACTCGGAACCGAGACCGGTGAGACGCGAATCGTGAATGTTGCCATCGCGCCCCTCGTCTCTCGCAAATTCAATGTGATCGGCCGATTGATCATCGTGGACGACATCACCGAACGCGTGGAACTCGAGTCACAATTGTCGCAAGCGGACAAGCTGTCGTCGATCGGCTTACTCGCCGCGGGAGTGGCACACGAAGTGAACACGCCGCTGGCTGTCATTTCTTCGTACGCGCAGATGCTTGCGAAGCAGTTGCAAGGCGATACAACCAAGGCCTCCCTGCTGGAGAAGATCACTCGCTCCACCTTCCGCGCATCCGAAATCGTGAACAACTTGCTGAACTTTTCGCGTACCAGCGGGACGGAGTTCACGGACGTCGACGTAAACAAAGTGATAAAAGACACACTGGCGCTGCTGGAGCACCAGTTCAAAACCTCACGGGTCAAAGTTGAAAACGAACTCTGCGACCATCTTCCACCGATCAATGGCAACGCAGGGCGATTGCAGCAAGTATTTCTCAACCTGTTCCTCAACGCGAAGGACGCGATGCCGAAAGGCGGAACGCTGCGCGTTTCCACCCTGAACGGAACAGGCATTAGCGTGTCGGTATCGGATACGGGCACCGGGATCGCGCAAGAACATATTTCCCGTATTTACGATCCGTTCTTCACGACCAAAACAGCGCCGCGAAGCGGTCAGAACCGGGGCACCGGACTGGGTCTGAGCGTCACGTACGGCATTATCCAGGAGCATGCGGGGAAGATTCGGGTCGAGAGCCAACCCGGGCAAGGAACCACCTTTTACCTGGACTTCCCGCTGACAAGGAAGGCGGTCCATGTCTGACCTTGCTGTGGTACCTCGTCGCAGCCCGGTAGAGATCCCGTCGTCGCCCGCACCGGCTGGTTCGGTGTTGATCATCGACGACGAAGCCGAAATTCGCGAATCCCTGCGTACCTTACTCGAGTTGGAAGGTTATTCCGTGGAAGTGGCAGTCAATGGGGAGGAAGGGCTGACACGTGTTGGCCAACAGGCCTTCGACCTTGTCCTGCTCGACCTTGCTTTGCCCGACCACAACGGACTTGACCTGCTGGCGGAGTTCCGCACGCAAAACCCGGCCTTGGCCGTGATCATGATCACCGCTTATGGGACGGTGGAAAATGCCGTTCGCGCCATGCAGAGCGGTGCTGTCAACTTCATCCAGAAACCCTGGGACAACGAGAAATTACTGGCCGACGTCCGAGCCGCCGTTGCGCGCCACAAAGCGGAAGAGGAGAACGTCCAGTTAAAACGCGCCCTGAGACAGCGCTACAACTTCGAAAATATCGTGGGCAAGGCCGAGTCCATGCTGAAGATTTTCGATCTTGTAGCGCAGGTCGCGCCCAGCCGCTCCACCGTGCTTCTTCAAGGCGAGAGCGGAACCGGGAAAGAGTTGATCGCCAAAGCCATTCACCTGAATTCCCCGCGCCGCGACCGCGCTTTCGTTCCGGTGAACACCGGCTCGATGCCTCCCGACCTGCTTGAATCGACGTTGTTCGGGCATGTGAAAGGCGCATTTACCAGTGCCATTGCCTCGAAGAAGGGCCTGTTCGAGATCGCCGATCGTGGAACGTTGTTCCTCGATGAAATCGGCAGCATGAGTCTGGATACGCAGAGCAAGATCCTGCGCGTTCTGCAAGACCGGAGATTCATGCACCTGGGCGGAGTTCAAGAAATCCAGGTTGACGTGCGGATTATCGCCGCGACGAACGTCGATCTGAAATTGTTAGTTCGCGAAGGGAAGTTCCGAGAAGACCTGTTCTACCGCCTGAACGTCATTACGATCGATTTGCCGCCACTTCGCCAGCGTAAAGAAGATATTCCTTTGCTCGTGGAGCACTTCCTACGCAAATACTCGGATGAGAACGAACGGCAGACACGGCAGATCACCACAGAAGGGCTTCGTGCTCTGGTGAACTACTCGTGGCCGGGCAATGTGCGTGAACTCGAGAACGTGATCGAGCGTGCGGTTGTCCTCTCTTCCACCACCGACGTCGGGCCCGCGTTGCTGCCGGACCACATCGTAGACCGCAACGGCGGCTTGCCTCTGCTTGATGTTCGCCCGGATGCCTCGTTGTTTGACATCGTCGAGGATTGCGAGCGCCGCATCATCACCGAGATGTTAGAGAAGTGCAATTGGAATCAAACCGAAACGGCGGACCGGTTCCGAGTGCCTTTATCGACTCTGAACCAGAAGATCAAACGTCTGAACATCGACGTTAAGCGCAAGAACGGTACGCGGTAGGAACCGAGCCATCAGCACGGGCTTGTAGCAGTGCCGGTGTTGGTGGCTCATCATTTGTTTGGTGAACGCTGAGCCGCTGCCCGTCCTGCCCTAGGAACTATTTCCCGCCCCACCCCTCTGCTATATTCGCAAAGAACGCATGGAAATCATCTCGCCGACAGAATGGGCCAAGGGAAAAGTCCAATCGGTGCAGGACTATGCGCTCCTGTCGTGGCGAGCAGTCACTAACCTGTTCTCTACGCCGCGGTATCCAGCGGACATGATCCAGCAGGCCGACCTGATCGGCTTCGGATCTCTACCGATTGTCCTGGCAGCCTGCTTCTTCACGGGAGCGGCCCTCGCCCTGAACAGCGCCACAACTCTGAGCCGCTTCGGCGCTCTCTCCCTGATTGGACAACTGGTTTCAATCGGAATTGTCCGGGAACTCGGCCCGGTGCTGGCAGGCTTGGTGGTCGCGGGCCGAAATGCATCGGGCATGGCGAGTGAACTCGGCTCCATGGTGGTAACCGAGCAGATCGATGCCATGCGCGCGCTCGGGACCGATCCCACGAAAAAGCTGGTCACCCCTCGCGTCGTTTCGACGGTATTCATGCTGTTTTTTTTGACCATCCTGGGCGACCTGCTCGGACTGCTTGGCGGGAACGTAGTTGCTACCCTGTTGCTCGGATTAGACCCGCATCAGTATTGGAGCAGCGCCTGGCAGACTCTGGTCTTTGAAGACGTTTTCATGGGGCTCACAAAGCCCCTGGTGTTCGGATTCATCGTCGCCAGCGTCGGGTGCTACTACGGATTGTCCACCAAGGGAGGAACTCAAGGCGTCGGACGGTCGACGACCGAGGCTGTGGTCGCGGCCATGATCCTGATCATCGCGGTGGATGTGTTCGTGACGCGACTCCTGATGGTGATCCTCGGAGTCTAATCGATGGCGACGCCGACCCTACCGATCGCAGCCGACAACCAGGTCAGTACCGGGCCCAGTGGGAATGCCATCACTTTTGACAATGTTGCCCTGGCGTTCGAGCAGAACCAGGTACTCAAAAACATATCGTTTCGCCTCGCTCACGGAGAAACTAAGGCGATCTTCGGGGCAGCCGGATCCGGCAAAAGCACGCTCCTGAAGCTCTGCATCGGACTGATCAAGCCCGATGAAGGCCACATATACACCTTGGGACAAGACGTTAGCGCAATGCCCGAACGCGAGCTATTCGATTTGCGGCGGCGTGTCGGAATCGTCTTCCAGGAAAGCGCGCTGTTCGATTCGCTGACGGTGCGGGAGAACGTTGCGTTCCGCTTGTACGAAGAAGGAAAAACATCAGAGCACGATATTGAAGAACGCGTACGAGAAGTGCTGCGGTTCGTGGAACTGGAACACACGATTAATATGTTCCCTGCAGAATTGTCGGGAGGCATGCGGCGACGGGTCGCGATCGCGCGCGCCATCATCACACAACCCGAGGTTCTGCTCTACGACTCGCCTACCGGCGGGTTGGACCCCGTAACCTCGACTACCATCGTTGAACTGATTGTGAAACAACGGGACGTGTACAAAACCAGTTCCCTGCTCGTCACGCATCGACTGCAGGATGCTTTCATCATGGCGACCCACTACTTCGACAAGCAGGAGAACAAAATGAAACCTCTGCCGCCGGGCGCGCGCGGCGAGGTTCCCATGAGCTTCTTGATTCTCCGCGATGGGCTCGTCATCTTCGACGGGGATGCCCACGAGTTGGCCACAACTCGGGACGAGTACATCCGGGAATATATTTCGTAGTAAAGGCGGGGCTCTACCCCGCCGTTTAGCTGGCTTTCGCCGCTTCTGCCCGGCGCTTCAGAAATGCTGCCTGACGTTCCTGTAAAGACTTCAGGCGGTCGCGCGTCACTTTGCTCTTCATTGCGACCTTCTCCGTGTTCACGAAGATATCGGGGTTGCCCATCTTCGACCGCAGATCTTTGAGATAGGGCTGGATCTTGGCAAAACAAAAGAACATCTCGCCGGAACACCCGGGAGCAAGAAAGAGTTCTTCATTAATCGCGCCCTGTACCACGAGGGTTGCGGCCATTTCCCAATAGCCTCCAACCTGCCGCATCCATGCATTGTGCTGGCTGCCAAATTCCATCGTTATCTTGATTACATCGTCAGTACTTTGTGGCCAGAATTCAGTCGTAAACCAGTTGCGCGCCTTGCGCATTTCCGCTTCGCGGCGAAGGTCATAGAGTTTCAGAATTAAATCAGCATCGGCAGCAGTCGGCTTCTTGGGCATGGAGTCCTCCGAATTTCGCTTGAAAATTGTAGTTGGTACTTTACCTCAGAATCGGTCCGGCCGGAGGTTGGGCGGTCAAATGAGTAAAGAAGCGCGACTGCGAAACGCGCTTCTCATAAGGATAATCAGCTGGCGGTTGCTGCCTCGGGTGGAGCGGGCGCGGGCCGCTCGTACTCGCACTCCTTGTTTGGACAAGCGATCACAGGGCCAGATTTCAGGGTCTTCTCGACCAGGTACGCGCTCCCACATTCGGGACACTTCTCAGCTATAGGCTTGTTCGCCGAAGTGAACTTGCACTTGGGATAGTTCGAGCACCCATAGAAGGTATTTCCTTTTCGCCGCGCCTTCTTCTCCACAACTTCGCCGTCTTCGCAATCCGGGCACTTCACACCGATGTAATTCTGCTTGACCCACTTGCATTCCGGATAGCCGCTGCACGAGGTGAATTCCCCATAGCGGCCATGGCGAATTACCAGGTTGCGTGAGCACTTCGGGCACTTCTCTTCGAGCGGAATATCGGGGACCTTGCGGCCTTGATCAAGGCGCCGGGTTGTTTTGCAGTCGGGATATCCCGTGCATGCCATAAATTGCCCGAATCGGCCGCGCTTCAGAACCATCACTCGGCCGCAGTTCTCGCAATATTCTTCCTGCGTCGTCTCCTGAATGTCGGCCGAATCAAGGTCCGGCAGATTGATTGGATTCTCTTTGGTGAAGGTGCAGGAGTTCGGATCTTCCTTGTCGTAAGAACTGCAAGCGTAGAAGGAGCCGTGCTTGCCCCACTTGATGACGAGCGGCGAGCCGCAGCGCTCGCATTTTTCGTCCGTGGGCTTCTCCATACGCTTGATGTTTTCCATGTGCTTTTCAGCGTATTTGAGGTCCTTGGCAAAGCGCTTGTAGAACTCAGACAGAGCGTCGGTCCACTTCTCCTTGCCTTCTTCGATCTCGTCCAGCTCTTCCTCCAAGCGCGCCGTGTATTGCACGTCGAAGATGTCGCGGAAGTTATCCACCAGCAGATCCGTCACGACCAGACCGATCTCGGTGGGCGAGAACTTGCCGCCAACCTTCTGCACATATTGGCGCTCCTGGATTGTGCTGAGAATCGCCGAATACGTGGAGGGGCGCCCGATTCCGCGCTCTTCCAGTTCCTTGACGAGCGATGCTTCGTTATAGCGCGGAGGCGGCTCGGTGAAATGCTGTTCCGGCTTGATTTCCTTCAGCGTGAGTTTCTGGCCAGCCTCAAGCGCCGGCAACTTATGCTTCAGCTCCTCGTCTTCTTCGTCTTTACCTTCCTTGGATTCTTCGTAAACTTTCAGGAAGCCTTCGAACTTCAGCACGGAACCCGTGACACGGAACCAGAATGCGTCGGAACCGGACTTGGCATCGATATCGACCGTCGTCTGATCGAAGACCGCAGGATTCATCTGCGAAGCAACAAATCGCTGCCAGATCAGCTTGTAGACCTTGTACTCGTCTTCTTTCAAGTACTGCTTTATCTGGTCGGGATGGCGCATGACCGAGGTAGGGCGAATCGCCTCATGCGCGGCCTGTGCTTCCTTCTTTTCTTTATACGTGTTGGGCGATTGCGGCAGGTAATTGGGTCCGTATTCTTTTCCTACGTACTCGCGCACCTCGGCCA
>JBPYEW010000205.1:0-3114 GCA_051984555.1 Terriglobales bacterium
TTGATATTTCTGACTAGATCGACTCCGTTTTGACCGATGTCGTCCAGCCGTCCAACAAATGGCGAGACGTAAACCGGTGCCCGCGAGCCTTTGGTCGCCGCATAAATCGCGGCCGCCTGTTGCTGCGAAAAGCACAGCGTGATGTTGACCCTTATGCCTTCGGCAACCGAACGTTGTGCCGCTTTTAATCCTTCAGCGGTGCACGGGTATTTTACGTAAGCGTTCGGAATCCATGAGTTCATCTCCCTGCCTTGGTTCAGCATTTCGTCAGCGGTCGTGTTCAGATCAGCAAACACTTCTATAGAGACGCCTGCATCTCCAACTAACGGCGAAATTGCTTGCACGATCTTCCGGTATTCCGCCGATTCTTCCCGTTCAGTGAGCCTGTGTCCGGACTCAACCAGGTGCATGATTTCCGGGTTCTTGGCGACCAATGATGGATTTGTGGTTTGCCCGTCCACAAAACCGATCAGCTGCCGGATTCGTGTCGTCTGTTGGGGATCGCCGCCGTCAACCAGGATCTTCGAATGTGGGCGCTTCCCCGGATTCGTTGTCCGACCAATTGCTTCGCTTGAATTACTCACAAGAGTGTAGCTCCTTCAATGGTTCAGATCTTTTGTGACTGCTGTCTAAAGGGTCTATTGAATACTCAGTTGTCTCCAGCTTCTAGTAACCGAAAAATTCTTCAGTGCGGATGTCATCCTCGTCCACTCCCGCTCCGATCAGCATGCTTCGCATTGCCGCAATCATGGCAGGCGGCCCTGCCAGGTAATAGATCGACCCCTGCAGCGAGGGTAAGTGCTTTGTGAGCATGTCCTTGTTGATGGAGCCGGTTTCGCCTTTCCATTCGCGATGCGACTTGTCCATCTCGGTCATGGTCGCAATCAGATGGAAATTCGGATTCCGTTTTGTCGCCTCCGATAGCAGGTCCAGGAACGCAGCATCTTCCGGGCGCCGGTTGGAGTAGAACAAGTACATGTGGTGCGGCGATTGGTCGTTCCCCGCCTGGCGGATGATACTCAGGAACGGCGTGATCCCGATACCGCCTGCCAGGAACACGGCCGGCTTCTCTGATTTGCGGTGCAATACGAACGAGCCACCTGGGCCGTCGATCTTGACTTGCAGGCCCGGTGAGGCTTTGCGCAGCACGCGCTTTAAAGCTGTGTCTCTCATCCGCGTCGCGATCATGAGATCATTATCGAAAGGCGCACTGGCGATAGAAAACGCTCGCGAATTGCCTTCTGCATCGGTCTCCGGCGGGTTCAGCAAGGTCAGATCTATCGACTGACCTGCCCGGAACTGAAAATCAGCGGGTTTGACGAAGTGAAAAGCCATAGTGCCTTCGGCAATTTCCTCGCGCTGGGTCAGCGTGGTGGTGTGAGCGGATGTGGCGGGGCTCATTCGGTTATCCCTCCTAGTTTGCATTGATAGCGCAGATACAGGTGGTCTGCTCTTTGTCTCAAGCTGAGAAGTTGATACCACGGCGCACTGTTTGGCACAAATTCCACGCCTTGCACGATTCCGGGCCGATTTGTGCTCGGCGCGCGGCCAGCGATTTGCGGTGACAGTGTCAGAAAGAGTTCATCTACGGCTTCTGCAGCAAGAAACTGTCCAAACAGAGTCGGTCCTCCTTCGTGCAGTAGGATTTGCACACCGAACTGCGAGCGCAGGAATTGGATCATAGTCAGCGGATCGATGCCGTCGCCGACGGCATCAAGAGCATATATCGCGACAGAGCCCAATCTTGAAGCGCCTGCCTTAGCGAGGATGTCTCTGCCGGGCGGAGTCGTAATGACAACTGTCCGCACTTCCGGCGTTCGGAAAACTGCTCTACTCAACTCCAGTCTACCACTGCCGGTGACCACCACAATGAGCGGGTACTTCGGTTTGTGCAGCACGCTCAGCCGGTAATCCGTATACAAGTCCCTAGCGTCGGGGTACGTGTATTCGGGAATCCAAAGACCTTCTGGACTCACGTCATGAACGGTGCGAGCGCCCACCATAACGGCATCGACAGAAGCCCGCAGCAGGCCCATGATGAAGCGGTCTGCCGAATCGGAACCGCTGATTGCTTTCCCGCCAGAATGACCCTTGACCTTGAAGCTGACGACCCCGTCGAGAGTGCAAACAAAATTTCCAATGACGTAAGGCCGCTGAGCAGGGCTGGCAGGAAAATGCAGATCGCCACCGTACAAGTCGCGCAGTCCTTCCGGAAGCGCAGTTTGCGCGTGCTCGTGCTTGTCCTCAACGAGAGTCCGTACGAGCCCCATCTGCTTCTCCTTTCAAGCTGCAAGCCCAGGAGCGCCGGTCCTTCGATCAACCATCAGGCGAAACTCCTGGCTGAGCAGCGGGTTTTCGTTGTAGGCGCCACGCATGACTAGGGTTCCGGTACGCGAGCTCAGTTCGCGTACGCCGCGCGCTTGAGTGCAGAAGTGCTCAGCTTCAATGTATACAGCCACACCACGCGGTTTGACGTCCTTCGTCAGTTCGTTTGCAATATCGTGGCACAGGCGTTCCTGGCTGGTGAAGCGCTTAGAGTAGACTCGGGCAATGCGTGTGAGCTTGGAGATTCCAATCAGGTTCTCGGCGGCTAGATACCCGACCCACGCACTCCCACGGATTGGCAAAACATGGTGTTCGCATAATCCAGTGAATCGAATCGGCCCCTCGACAATGTGCGTCTTCTCTTCGTCGGGGCAAACGGGGCATTCGACGGGAAACAGTGTGCTCATCTTCGGATCGCCATCATATCCTTCCGTCATGTCCCACAACGCACCCACCCATCGTCGTGGCGTGTCGCGCCCCCCAGGAGAATTGAGATCCAGCCCCATTCGCGAGAATATCTCGCCAGCATATCGTTCGAACTTTGCCCTCTCATCCTCTGTCAGTGGTTCGCGCGCCTTTTGGTCACCCGACGTTCCGTATTTGATCGACCTTGTTCGTTTCACGGACTTTGTTCCTGCTACAGGTGTGTAATTGGCTGTATGCATACGGTCTCCGATGGAGCGATGCGTTTCGTATTGTCGTTGATAGGTCGTACCAGTTTAAAGGCATTGACCTGCTCTGCTGTTTAACAGATCGCGTGCCAACATTTTGTTACGATTGTTTGTGCCT
>JBPYEW010000206.1:0-10348 GCA_051984555.1 Terriglobales bacterium
GGCCGTCGGCAGACCAACTGAATGCGTGAACCTCTTCATCACCCTGCGTAAGGGGGATGGCTTCACCTCCATCGGGAGAAATCACATAGAGCTGGTCGGTACCTTCCTTGTCTTTCGAAGCAGAATCGTTGTCTTCATCCGAATTGCCGGACGTCTTGCGGGAGGAAAGAAAAGCAACCCATTTGCCGTCGGGCGACCACCGCGGCTGCATGTCATGGCCGGACTGGGTCAAGGGGACCAAGGCTGCGCTTCCTGCGGCATTGTCGCGGTACAACCAGAGGTCGCGGCGAAAAATGCTTTGATCCCAGTCGGCGCGACTGGTTGCAATCACGACTGACTTGCCGTCGGGCGCCAATTGCACTGACTCGATGTCGACCGAATTGAAAAAGTCGTCGAGAGTCAGTTTGGGTTTATCGGCGGCGTGTAATGAGCCGAGTTGTAGACAGACAAGACAGGTTCCCAGGAAAGTTCGGAGAGTCATAGGAGGAAGTTAGTACGTGGTTTATACAAGAGCCGAGTCTTGCGAGCAAATCGTGACCGACGGGCACACTGTGGAGATGAGGTTATTGAGCGGAGGTTCCAGGTTTGAGTGCGTCTTCGAGTGGCTGGTCTGATTTCGCCGATCCGTCGAGAACGCGCCAGCCGTCGTCATATTGCCGGAAGGCAACGGTGGTTTTGTAATCGAGATTGCTTGAAACCAAAGCAGAGCCAACTTCGTTGGACGGGACCCATTTCCAGGTGAAGTCGACATCAGCTTTATTTCCCGAGCGACTGATTCCGGTAACCGCGACGAGTTGACGCTTAGCTATGACGACCGGGAAATACTGTTTCGTGCCGGCATCGCCGGGAATGAGATCGCGAAAAGTTTCCACGCCAATGGGTGTGAGCGCGACGTCCCAGCATGGCGGAGGTGCGACATCGCCAGTGCACGGGACTGTGACTCCAGTGATCCAGCCATGCTTTTGAAGAACGAGATACTCGGGCGAGCTGTATTCGCGGTTGGATACCACTCCCGTACGGAGGAAAAACTGCTGCGGAGTTTTGAAGGTATCGGATGCGCTGATCAAGTCTCCAGCAAAGCCGCGCGTAAGGAAGTCACGACGCGAACAGCCGAGGAGAAGACACAAGGCCGCGATGAGGATGGCAATCGTACGAGGCATCTTGCTGAAGTTATCGATCTAGGATTGTAAACAGATGTGCACCCTTGCGCGGCAAAAAAGGAGTAGCGGCAATCTGGCCATCGAATTCGGCGGCCCAGCGACCCGGAACGGCGGTCCCACACGAAGAACATGTGCCATTCGACGTAATTCGATAATCCTCGACCAAATAGCTGTAGCGCTTCACTAGCGTGGTATTGCAACTGTGACACCGGGTGTCTTCCCAATCGCCTACTCTTCCGGGCAAGTTGCCGGCGTAGACGAATCGCAGGCCTGCATCTTTCCCTATTGCAATGGCGCGCAAGAGGTCTTCGGGCCGAGTGTCTTCCGGGTCAGTCATTTTGTAGTCTTTATGGAATGCCGTTACATGCCAGGGTATATCGACAGAGATGCCGGCGAGGAAATCGGCAAGACGCCGTAACTCATCATCGGAATCGTTAAAGCCGGGTATCAGCAGGGTGACGATCTCGACCCAGATGTCCATCTCGTGCAGGCGACGGATCGTGTCGAGGATCGGGGCAATGCGTCCGCCAAGCTGGCGATAATGGCGATCATCAAAACTTTTGAGATCGACCTTGTAGAGATCGATCCAGGGACGCAGGTACTCAAGCACCTGGGGAGTGCCGTTACCGTTGGATACAAAGCCAGTTTGCAGACCTGCGGCTTTTGCGGTTCTGAATATTTCAACGGCCCATTCGCTCGTGATCAGGGGTTCGTTGTAGGTGCTTACAAGAACCTTTGCGCCCTGCCGAAGGGCATCCTCCACAAGCGCATCAGGCGAAGCCTTGAGCGGAGGAGAGAGTGCCGTCGGATCGCGCAACGCCTGAGAAGTCACCCAATTCTGGCAGTAAGAACAATGGAGATCGCAACCCAGCATGCCAAAGCTGTAGGCCAACGCGCCGGGGTAGGCATGAAAAAAAGGCTTCTTCTCAATCGGGTCGCACTGAACGCCGCCGACGTATCCCCAAGGAACTAAGAGTTTCCCGCCTTCGTTGTAACGAACCTTGCAAACACCGGGCTGACCTTCAGGAATGGGGCAACAGTGGCCGCAGGAGAAGCAGCGTACGCGATTTCGATCGAGCTTTTCGTACAGCTCAGGAGCGGCCTCGCGCACATTCTGATTGAGGATGTCGCGCAGACTTGGCATGACTACTGCTTATATCTTACGCCACGGCCAGAGAAGAAGAGCCGAGCAGGAATGTGGAGTGAAGGTGGATTAGCGCGAGGCTCGATTCGTGCCATCGCGAGAACGGAGCCATTCATTGGCTTGTTGCTGAGCGGCGGCCACCTGCGCCTGGGTCATGTGGGAGGTCAGTGCCGCGACCCGGTACTTGCTGGCCTCATCTCCTCCAGCGCGGGCCAACGATGACCAAAAGTAAGCTTTCACGAGATCCTGGGGAACGCCACGACCGGCCCAGTAGTACGCGCCGAGAGTCGCTTGTGCGACCACGTGGCCCTGGTCGGCTGCTTGCGAGAACCAGTGCGAGGCCTCGGTGTAGTCCTGTTTCACGCCATCGCCTTGCGCATATCGGGCGCCGAGAGCGAACTGCGCGACTGGGTCGCCCTTCAGCGCAATGTTCTGCAACGATTCCAAGGTAGTGGTTTGCGGCTCAGGCGCTTTGCTGACGTTCGATGGAACAGGTGAGTTGTTCGTCGGCTGCGTGACTGGCCGTTGGGCAAAGATAAAACCGAGATAGATTAAGGCGGCCAGGACCAACACGGTTGAAGAGCCAATTATGACGGTGGTCTTGCTACGAAGAAAATTCTTCCGCTCACCGAAGACCAATGGCTCCGCATGAGGAGTCGTGGCCAGGGCGGCAAGAGCCTCTATTCTTTCGCTCTGCTTTTCAGAGACACGCGCAACAATGTCGGACAATCGGCGCAAGGCAGCGGCATCGCTCTCCTCAAACGCATACGGGTCAGGAGAGAACACCTCCAGCAAACCGACGACGTTATCGTGAACGAGAATCGGAGATGCGACCATCGAGCGGATACCAAGTTGGCGACAGCTTTCCTGGTCGACAATGGGGTCGGTCTCGGCGTCATCGCACCGTTGCAATCGGCCGGTTCGAACGCACTCGCCCGAGAAACCGGATCCTACATGGAAACGGGCGCCCACGGGCGGCGCATCGCCGGAAGAAGCACGGCAGACCATCTCGGTTCCTTCGGACAGGGCAATGGCTGCGCCGGCGGCTCGGGTCATAGCTTGCGAGCGCTCGGCGACAAGTTGGAGCGCGGCAAACGTGTCGGAGCCGAGCAGATCGACCTGCTCTTGAATCAGGTTCAGGGTAGGCGCGTCGGCTACCAAAGCGGCCGGTTCGGCCTGCGAACCCGGCCTAGCCAGAATGCCCAAACTCCGGGTGTCTAGCGGGATATCGGCTTCCACGTGGGGCGATTGGATCTCATCCGAGGTATGTTCGGATTGCGGGCGGTCCTGGGCTTTCGCCGCTCCCGCCATGGCATTGAAGAAAAGCCAGCGCTGGAGTTGCAGCCGAGTGATGTCGGGCATTTTAGAGAAGCGAATACCCGCCCGCCCGGACTGGTCTGTCCATACCACGTAGCCAGTGGTGTTGATGTAAGTCTTGGTTTCAGACAGATCGAGTACCAGGTTAAGAGCGCGATTAGGCGTCAATATGGCGGGACTGTGCAGGGAGAGTCCGGCCTCTCCGATATCAGTGATCTCCGTGAGATCGAGCACCATGCCGCCACCGATGCCGTCAAAACTGGCATATGCGGGGCTATGAACTTTTTGCCGCACGGTGCGACGGCGATTGCCGGTTGTAGGTACAGTTTGAAAGATGGAGAGGGGGGAGCCCTGTGTAGCCATATCAGAGTTGCTTGCATTCTACTCCGCTCTGGCTCAGACACAAGCTAAGCTTTTTTGCATAGTTGTGGGAAATTTACGAGACGCGGGCCTGGAGACTGGCACGCCGGGAGATGGTGGCGACAGTCATACCAGCAAGCAGTTGCATGTTGGCAGCGTCGTGCTGATCAAAAGCGTGGGGCGCAGAGGAAAGGACTTCAAACAGGCCCAGGGTTCGGCGATAGAGGCGGAGAGGCGCCACCAGGATCGAGCGTACCCCAAGCCGGCGGCAGGCGGAGAGGTCCACATGTGGGTTGACCTCAGTATCGGTACACAGGAGGACTTCCCCAGTGCGAACACATTCCGCGGAGATGCCGTAGTCAGTCTGGAGCCGTACGCCCAAGTCGGGAGCTGTCCTTCCCGCCCGAGCGCGACACACGATGTCTTTCCCGCGCCGGAGTGCCAAGGCCGCGCCAGTAGCCGCTGTCAGGGACTGAGCCCGCTCGGCGATAAGGCTGATCGTGGGCTCGAGGTCCAGTTCCGAGAGATCGATGTCGGATTTCTTAAGAAGAGGTTGAACGCCGGCGAGCGTGGGATGCGGTGTGGCGGACAAAGCACTCAGGGGAATGGGTTCGGACTTTGGCAGAGGGACAGTGTTGATCAGCTCTTTGACCAATTTGTCGAGTTCTGCGTCGGCTACGAGTCGCGCGGTATTTTGGCCGTGCAAGGATCCACCAAGTACGCGGGAGAGACTGAACAATGCGCGGCTGCCGCAAGCGAGGCAGCGAGGCGTACTGTTGGCGCTGATGAGCTCGCATTCGGCACAGAAGATCGCCGACTGCAAGCTTACAAAGCTGACATCTGAAGGCCTGGCCCAACCTGTCATCAATCAGTCCCCTGTCGATAAAGCGGAACTACGACCATAAAAGCAGAGTACGTTTGTCAGAAGTGACGAGCGAGGTTCAGCCCTGTGCAAAAGTTCTAGTGGACGGAATTAAGACTAGATGGAGCCTGCTTCGGCCGCAAAGCTAGCTGTCTCAGGAGGCGCGTAGACGTTCTCCTGGTGAAGCGAGAGCGCGCGATCAAGGGCATCGGCAAGAGCGACGGGGAAAACAGCAGTGAGGAGATTTATGTCGAGCTGCAGCGTGCGCTCGCTATACAGGCGGTATATGTTCAAGGCTCCGCGACGGCGGTTGCCAGTCGTCACCAAGTCGAGCTTGACGGTCCATGCCGAGAGATTTTCATTCAGCGCGGTACTTCCGGGCCGGAGCCAGCGGAATGCAAGTTCGGTGTCAACGGAATCTGACGACGGTCGCGCCCAAATCAGTTCCGCGGATGAGGCATGAACGGCGAGTTCGAATCCGTCGAAATCATTGCTTGCGAAGGCAGCCTCAACGATCCGGCAAATCTGGTCGTAACCTTTGGCGACTTTAAGTTCTTCGGTGGCGCGGCGAATCGCGAGATTGTTGATGAAGATTCCCCGCTGCTCGATGGTGCGCTGGGCGACGCGAGCCAATTCGCCGAACTCCAGATAGCCGAGATGCTGCACGCCGAACCAAACACCGGTTCCGACGACCGCCAGAACAAGTCCGAGAGTGCTGCCCGTCGGCCACAGGAGAAAGAGGCTCAAGAGGGCGAAAAGAGCAGAGACAGCATAAAGGACGATCACAACCTGACGATGCGAAAGACCACGCTCCAGAAGTTTGTGATGAATATGTTCACGGTCAGCGGTGAACACGGGCCGTCCTGCAATGAGGCGGCGAAGCACAGAGAGGACGGTCTCGAGAATCGGCAGACCGAACGAAACCACCGGGATGGCAACGGCGATGACGGTCGGCGCTTTCTGAGCACCTTCCAGTGCGAGCGCGCTCAACATGAAGCCGATGAAGAGGCTTCCTGAATCGCCCAAGAAAATGGTTGCCGGATTGAAGTTAAAACGCAGGAAGCCGAGGATCGCTCCCGCTAAGGCGATCGTGAGCAGCGAAACCAGGGTGGAGTGGCTGAAGGTGGCCACCACGAAGACGACTACGGTCGAGAACAAGCCGGAACCGGCGGCGAGTCCGTCGAGACCATCAATCAGATTGAAGGCATTCGTGATGCCGATGACCCAGAGAATCGTGAGCGGTAGACCGACGGCCCAGCCGAAATGGCGGGTTCCAAAGAGCACTGGGAGATCCAGGATTCGGAAGCCACCCGCAAAAAGAAGTGCGCCAGCGAGAGCCTGAACCAAGAATTTTGTGGAAGGGCTGACGGAACGAATGTCGTCATATACGCCGAGAGCGAAGATCAACGTGGCGGGAACAAGAATCGTAAAAACCGCTTTGATAGCAAACGGAGAAGAAAATAACGAAAACCGCCAGTGAATCGCTAGTGCAAAGGCGAAGCTGATGAGAAATGCCACATAGATGGCGATACCGCCCAACCGTGGAAGGGGCGTGCGGTGGAGATGGCGTTCGTGACTGGGGGCCGACACCCAACCGCGCACGGTAGCGAAGTTGCGCACGGTGCGGGTCAACACGAACGAAGCTAAGAGAGCGACTCCAAAAACCCCGAGGTAAAGCGGCGTCAATACAATTCTCCGTACACTCAAGGCGGCACTTATTAGCCGCGGTTCGCCTCAAGCGACTGCTTCGGTACTCCAAAATTGGGCTGGTACAACCAACGCTGACGAAGTGGGAAAAGGTTATCCGGAATATAGCAACTCAGCATTCAGAGCACAATTCACTTTCGAGACACACTCTGTGGAAAACTAACGGCACAGTTGGAAAAGGTGGGATT
This sequence comes from Terriglobales bacterium, assembly GCA_051984555.1. Lineage (GTDB taxonomy): Bacteria > Acidobacteriota > Terriglobia > Terriglobales > Acidobacteriaceae > Gp1-AA122. The sequence goes on from JBPYEW010000206.1 coordinate 6,739, forward strand.
TGTGGCGCGATTCGCGAACGGAAGAGTCGTGTAGCTATGCTAAACTTCTGCTTCTCTCGAATCTGCAAAGGGGTTTTTTCGCATGCGTCAGTTTGCGTATGTAGGCCTGTGTCTTGTGGCTGGTTTCGCTCTATCGGGCGACGCGGTCATGCTTCGTGCCCAAGATTCCAAAGCAACTACCAGCCAACCCAGCGAGCCGACACAGAGCAATCCTGCCAAGAGCGCAGTTCCGCCCGTGGCGAACGAGAGCGGGTCGGAAGACATGCGCTTTGGCGTGGGCGATCTACTCGAGGTGAGTGTTTACAACGTGCCCGAGCTCAGTACAAAAGCTCGCATCAGCAGTTCGGGAGACGTTTATCTTCCGCTGATTGACTACGTCCACGTTGAAGGTTTGACGCCACAGGAAGCCCAGGGAATTATCGAGAAGCGACTGGCCGATGGTGGATTCGTGAACAACCCTCACGTGCAGATATTTGTCACCGAATATGCCTCGCAGGCAGTGACCATCCTTGGCGAGGTGGCCAAACCGGGACCCTATCCGATCTTAGGGGAGCGTCGCCTGTACGACGTGATTTCGGCGGCCGGGGGACTCACGGATAAGGCGGGCCGTACAGTCACGATTGCCCACCGAACAACACCGAATCAGCCGATCACGATCAAGCTGGCGGAAGGTCTAGGCCAGACCTCGGAGAGCAATGTTCCCGTGAAGCCGGGGGATACAGTTGTGGTGGAGCGGGCGGGAATCGTTTACGTGGTTGGCGATGTGAACCGGCCGAGCGGCTTTCTGATCGACAACGCAAATCTGACGGTGCTGAAGGCAGTTGCCCTCGCTGGGGGCACGACGCGAACCGCGAATCTCAATGGGACGAAGATTCTCCGCAAGACTCCCACCGGGATCAGAGAGACGCAAGTACCACTGAAGAAAATTCTCCACGCAAAGGCTCCCGATGTGGAGATGGCGGCGGACGACATCCTTTTTATTCCGGGCAGCGCCGCTAAGGCAGTCGCCTACCGCGGGACAGAGTCAGTGCTACAGGCAGCAACGGCCCTGACCGTCGTGGCATACCGCCCATAACCGCGTGTCGTAAGATAGGGATGGCGATCGCGGCCCCGTAGCTCAACTGGATAGAGCATCAGACTTCGGATCTGAGGGTTGGGGGTTCGACTCCCTCCGGGGTCGCCAAACAATCTTTGGCGTCTGTTTGCGAAACATCGTCCACAGTGCAAACATCGGAAGATGGCAATGTCTAACGCGCCCGCGATCTTGTGTTCTAAGTTCCCCACGACAGTAGAGTCGAAACAGCGCTGATGTTACGACAGTTCGCGACGCTAATTCCTGAATGAGTACCCATGGCTTTTCAGAAACTCGCCAATGGTGGTCCAGTCTCCCACTCCGTCAATGAGGTCTCCAGGATGTGCGACGCTGAATGTCGATCCCGTTGGGAATTGCAGGAGTTTCTGTTCGAGAGCTTTCAAATCCGCACATTGATACTGATTGACCGAGTAATGAAACGGCTCCGCCGGAATTAAGTAGTCGATTCGGTCGTCAAGGGGAGATACCGGATCATTGACACGACCGTAAATGGAGTAATTACCCGGGGCGGGCCCCACGCTTAATTCGCTGCCGCAACTAAATGTGCAGGCGATCCCCTCCTTCTCCTTGTCGCCTAGCAACTTTGAAAGGCTAACCACATCTTCCGACGAAAGGGTCCAGCCCTGGGCATTCACATATGCCTTACGCAGCCGGGAATCCAGGTTGTATAGGGGCCAATCATCTTCCGTATTTTTCTGGCTAGCCAGGCGCAATTCGGCCCCGCTCTCCACGTACTTCTTGTGCCAGCGGGAAAGTTGCTTCCACACCATGGCCTTCATGGCCGGGCCGCCATACCTTCCAAGATATTCTGCCGCGTCACCAGCCAGCGGCGTTCCCTTTTCAACTTGCCCGGAGGCTAGACTATCCAGGACGGGACTCGCTTCGACGAATCCGAGACTAGGAAAAAATTCTCCTTGCGGACAATATGGGGCAGGAACCTTTTCAAGTACACCCTCCACACGCGGTCGCGCGTCATCCGGCGAAACCTTCAGCAGATAAGCCAAAACGGGGATCTGGACCTCGCAGGGCCAATCGGCGAGATGCTGGTCAATAAAGGGTAGTACGGTGGGCAGAGTGGCGCGCGTTGCGTAGCGGTGCAGCAGAGTCGCGGAGCGTATGAGTTCTTTGGGGGAGTTGAGCACTACAAAATTCGCGGCGATCTGCTGTTGTTCCTGAACCGGCAGCGACTCGTCCGGCAGCCTCAGATATAGCGACGAGAAGCGCGGCGACGCCCGAACCACTTCCTGGCTCATGAAAACCGTTGCCGCGCCGGGATCAAGTTCCTGCCAGCGGAGCAACGCCTGGCCATCGCCTGCTTCCGCTTTGCGGCGAACCACGGGCAACATCAGGGGAGACCGCAAGTGGTCCCATTCGCTATCGAGCAGCGCTGCCTGAGTTTCCCCAGAAAGCCGGTCGAAGTTTGCCGCTGCCACGGCGATAATTTCTTTTGAAAAAGGATGCCGAAGATCGTAATCCGAGCCTGGTATGACCCAGTAACCGTTCATCGGGTTTCTGAGCACCGTTTCAAGGGACTGAACCATCGCCGCCGGCGTCTTTTTCGGCAGGGATTCAAACAGCGTGCCCCGTACGTCATTCACAATCTTAGGCGGCACTCCTGCTATCTCATCGGGCTTTTGCGGGCGTGGGCTGAGCAGCTTGGCGTAGGCAGCAAAGAGCACGGCTCGAACGGCGACATCCGGGTCGACCAGCAGGCGGCGCATCTCCCCTTCCTCGACGTCTTTATGTGAGTTGATCTTCAGGCAATGCGTGACGTCGATCCCTCGGCCGAGAAGCCCAGCTAGCGCCACCGCAGCTTCCGGCGTGCCCAACTTGCAGAGCGCGTCCTTGTCCTGCTGATATTTCACATATTCTGGGGATGCGGGCGCGCTGTCATCCGGCGGGGGCGCGGTCCACGCAGCCACCCCTTGCTCGATGACCCTCATTTTCCACTCGTCTCGCGCCGGAACGATCTCCAAACTCATCTCCGCCATCGTGCTTACTGAATGGGGTTTTACTGGGAGATCCGGTGAATTCCTGATCTGATTGGTCTCATCGTCCAGACCCACCGTCAATGACAGTCGCACGGTGTAGTTTCCCGGAGTGTCGAAGCGGAATTTATTGGTTAACGCGTAAGAGTACTTCTTCGGCTCCTCGGTCAAATCAGAGGTTTGAACCTCATAGGTGGGGCCGCTCATTGTCATGCAGCCATGCCCTATATCTGTCCACCCGGTATCGGGGATAACTTCGAACGACCAGCTGGTAGCAAACCGGCACTGCGGATATCCGAAGCAACTCTCCCAGAACATCTGGCATGGCGCAAGGTAACGCTTTGAGGTGCTGCTTGAGATCAGAACCTCCAGCGGAATGACTTCGCCGAGCTGGAAGCGGTCCGATCCCGTGGCAGAGCGTAGTTCGACTTTCAAGTCTGCAGGACCTTGTGCAGGTGAGGCCTCTGTGAAGAGTGAAGAGAAAAACACCGCAGTTAGCAGAATCAATGCAGTGAGGCCGGGATACGTC
>JBPYEW010000207.1:0-11077 GCA_051984555.1 Terriglobales bacterium
GCGGTTTATCTCAATGACAAGTATGAACTGGATGGACGCGACCCCAACGGTTACGCAGGCGTCGCCTGGTCGATCGTCGGCAAGTTCGACAGGCCATGGTTCGAGCGTCCAATCTTTGGGCTGGTCCGGTACATGTCCTTAGAGAGCACCGGAAAGAAGTTCAATAGCAAGCTGTATATATCGCAGAACCCATAGTCTGCACCCCCGACCCAGAAATGCCATTCGACAGGTCAGAACAGCTTGGTCGAATCGATCAGGATTGTTACCGGGCCATCGTTCACCAGTTCGACCTTCATCATCTCTTGGAACCTGCCAGTTTCACACTTCAAACCTGCTTTTCGGATCTGTTCGACGAAATACTCGTATAACTCGCGAGCTCGTTGGGGAGCGGCGGCAGCGTCGAAGGATGGGCGTTTGCCGCGACGCACGTCGCCATACAGTGTGAACTGTGATACGACCAGCAGTTGCCCGCCAACTTCGCCAACTGACAAGTTCATCTTCCCGTTCGGGTCCTCGAAAACTCGCAACCCGGCGATCTTTTCCGAAAGGTATTCGGCATCCGCTTCCTTATCATCCTGCCCGACACCGAGGAGCACCAGCAGTCCTTTGCCTATCTCTCCGGTGCATTCCGAAGCCACCGTGACCTTGGCGCGGCTGACGCGCTGGACGACCGCCCGCATTACTTCTGAGCCTCGCTGATAAGGGTTTCGTGCCCGGCCACTGCCTGCCAGCGCCCGTCGCGGTAGATAAAGACATCGGTGAAGCGGACTCGGGCTACAACTTTGCCCGCGGGATCAGTCACCTGGTTCACGCCGCGAACATACGCAGCATCCCCGAGAAGGTGAGCGTGCATATCCTCGAGGTGGTTGAGATTGGGGCCACGCTCGGGAATGTGCGCCAGGACTGTAGCGCGATCATGGACCGCGCCGTCGACCCCGGCATCCTCGAAGCTGTCCGCCGTCAGGCAAGCGACTGTATCCGCATTGTGCTGCTCCAGGGCCTTGGCCCAGGTCTGTTCGATTTCCAAGAGCGCCGCCTCGGTTTTTGGTCTGGAGGGACAAGGCGAAGCCATCGCAATCGGGCAGATTGTGAAGACGAAGAGTGCACCCCAACGAAAAACATTTGTCATGTGTCTAGCCTCGATTTCCGGTGCGGAGAATCATAACGCGGCCTGGTCCATCGTTCCGCATTGACGGCAGCAGAGCTGAAAAATAGAATCGCGGCTTTGTTGCGAGGAGTGCCGCATGTCCTGTCGGCTTACGATACGTGTGTTGTTTCTTCTTTTAATTGCTTCCATTTTGGTTCCGGCCGCTCTAGCCCAGACCGGCCCACCGCCCGCCCACAACGAAATTCTTATCAAGAACGCTACCGTCATGACGGTCACCCACGGCAACGTAAAGAACGGCAGCGTTTACATAAAGGACGGGAAGATCGTCGCAATCGGCGGAAGTGTCAGCGCTCCGGCATCTGCGAAGGTGATTGATGCCGGTGGCCGGTACGTCACACCGGGAATCATCGACTCACATTCGCACATAGCGCTTGACGATGATGTCAACGAGGCTACCAGTCCGATTACGCCGCAAATGATGATGATTGACGCCTTCGACTATCAGGACAAGGCTATCTATCGCGCGCTGGCAGGTGGCGTCACCACTTCGCTGTTGCTGCACGGTTCGGCCAACATGATCGGTGGGCAGGCGGTGGTCATCAAGCATAAGTATGGCGTAGGTCGCGATGCCATGCTGTTCCCGGGTGCGCCTCAATCGATTAAATTCGCCAGTGGCGAGAATCCAAAACGTGTGTATGGAAGCCGCCAGCAAATGCCCTCGACCCGCATGGGCAATTTCGAAGTGCAACGGGAGGCGTTGGTCCAGGCGCAGGACTACATGCGCGAGTGGGACGACTACAACGCCAAAGTGAAACGCGGCGAAAAAGACGCCAAGATGCCGAAGCACGACTTGAAGCTCGAAGCGCTGGCCGACATTCTTCGCGGCAAGCTGCTGGTCCAGATCCACTGTTATCGCGCCGACGAGTTCCTCAACGAGATGGCGATGGCAAAAGAGTTCGGCTACAAGGTCCGCGCCTTCCATCACGCTCTCGAGGCATACAAGGTTGCAGATAAATTGGCAGCGAACGATGTGGCCATCGCAACCTTCGCTGATTGGTGGGGATATAAGAACGAAGCCTGGGACGCCATCCCTTGGAATGCCGTGATGGCAATGCGAAAAGGAGTGCGGGTCGCGATTAAGAGTGACTCGGACGATTTCACCCGCCGCCTGAACCAGGAGGCAGCGAAGACCATGCGTTATGGAGGTGCCACCGAGGAAGAGGCTCTGAAAATGATCACGCTGAATGCCGCCTGGATCATTGGCGTGGACGACAAGGTCGGCTCGCTCGACGTCGGCAAGGATGGAGACGTTGTCATTTGGGAAGGCTATCCGCTCTCAAGCTATGGAGTACCCGATAAAGTGATCATCGATGGCGACGTCTATTTCGATCGCTCGCTGCCCGGATACGGCATGCCTTACTACAAGGGGGGAATGTAATGAGACACGCCTCAGTCGTGAATCAGGCCTCACAACGGCAATCATCGAGTTCCGCACTAGGCTCGTTGGCCAACAGCCCAGCCCTTCTTTCGCTCGCAATCGCATTGCTTCTCTGGATGCTCTTGGCGACCTCAGCTTTCGCTCAGAACAAGGCTGTCGTCCTGAAAGGCGGCAAACTGCTCACTGTCTCTCACGGGACTATCGACAATGGAGTCCTGGTCATTGAGAACGGCAAGATCAGCGGCGTTGGCAAAGCGGGCGCGGTAAAGATTCCATCTGGCGCGCAGGTGATCGACGTAACTGGCATGACGGTGTTTCCCGGCATGATCGATTCTGAGACCAACCTGGGTCTCACTGAGATCTCCGCCGAGGAAATGACGAATGATCTCGTGGAAACGTTCGACGAAATCATGCCGCAGATGCACGTCTACGACGCATTCCATGCCGAGTCAGAACTCATTCCCGTAACGCGCTTGAATGGGATCACCAACGCCATTGTCGCGCCTGAGTCGAAAGACACCTTACCCGGACAGGATTCGTTTATCCAGTTGGCAGGTGCTTCTGCGGACGAGATGCTGATGACCCGCGACATCGCCATGCCGCTGAACTTCACCGGCAAAGAGCGCCGAAACGAATCATTCGATAAGCGCAAATTCCCCGAAACTCGCATGGGGATGGCCGCGCAGTTACGCCAGGCATTTCTCGATGCCCAGGATTACCAGCAAAAGGTGTCGGAGTACGAGAGAAAAAAGAGCGAGCCCGGTAAGGACGGCAAACCTTCCGACGCGACACCGCCCAAGCGCGACCTCCGGCTCGAAGCGTTGCTGCCGTACCTGCATGGGAAGAAGCCAATCGTGCTCGCGGCAGAGGAGGCCAGTGATCTCGAGACGGCCGTCAGACTCGCGAACGAGTTCCACTTGAAGTTCGTTTTGAACCACATCAGCTACTCGCAGCCTATTCTCGATTACGTGGCCAGCCTGAAAGTCCCGGTCATTGTCGGCCCCATTTACGAGAACCCCAAGCCGGAAGAGCGTTACGACAGCGTTTACAGACTTCCGGGCGAATTAGCCAAGCGGGGCGTGAAGATTGCCTTCGCTTCCTATGATTCACACAATAGCCGCAACCTTCCCTATCAAGCGGGATTTGCTTCAGCATTCGGACTGCCCTATGACGAAGCTCTGAAGGCAGTCACTCTGAATGCAGCCGAGATCTGGGGCGTCGCCGATCAGCTTGGATCGCTCGATGTAGGGAAAGCAGCGAACCTCGTGGTCGCGACCGGGGACCCTCTGGACGTGAAAACCGATATCAAGCAGGTCTACATCGGTGGCCAGGCGATCCCTATGACAAGCCGTCAGACACGGCTACGCGATGAATATTCAAAGAAGTAGTGTGGAAAGTTTCTACGGGCGTGACCTGCGGTAAGCGAAATCTCAGGCACGCCCGTAGCGAGTCTTTGCGTTATTACGCGACCTTCACCGCATCGCCGGCGTCACGAACCCCAATCTGGTGCCGGATCGTTCCATAAAGCTTCTCCGGAATGATCATGCGGGAAACAAGTTCAAGCTTGTTGCGATACGGTCTGTTCTCCACGATACGGCCGGCGGCAACCTCGTCGAGGCCGAGTTTCTTCAGCGCGTCCTCATCGGCACTATTGATGTCCGTTAAGGCATCATGCCAATGGGATATGCGCTGCCGAATTCCGCCGCCGTACTCTTCTGAGCCGCGAGTCAAAGCGTAAATCAAACCGATGGCCGAGCTGATTAACAGGATCCACTTTGCCGTTTTCATGAAGTGCCCTCCTAATGATCGCGGCGACTTGGATGACGGGCGGCGTGCTTGCGGATGCCGGGCTCGGATGATCCCGGGACTCAGGCCGGGGCCGTGTAGCGGTTCTGAATGGCCTCTTTGATTTGCTGACGGCTCTCCAACGGGGAAAGCTGCTGGTTTTGTTCGACCTGGGCTGCTTCCGCGGCGAGGTCCTCATCTTTGACCATGGTGCGGAACCAACGTGAATAGTCCCCGTTTCGCAGGTGAAACACCCAGGTATCGTCATCCACGCCGTCCGCGAGTTGCTGGAATATGACCAGGTTCTGGGCGCGAAGGTTCAGTTTGTTATCCGGACCACGGAAATAGAAGCTCTCTTCGGGATCCAGCGCCCCCTCTGCATACTGTCGCAAATGACGCCGCCGTTGTTCCTGTCCCGGGATGGTGCGAACGCGGAACGGTGGTTCTTTATGATCGCGGAACCAGACCAGCGCCTCCCCAGAATTCAAGTCGATCTCGGGAACGGGTGGCGCCGGAATGTCCAACCCCTTCGCAAAGCTCGAGATCGTGTTGCCCGGCTGCTTACCGATCGCCAGCGCCAGGTTCACGGGAGTTAACGCTGCCTGTGAAACGTGATCGGGATGAACAGTGATCAGGATGCTTCCCTCAAGCGCTTGCGGCATCGTTGAGGAGGCAGGAGACCACGATGAGGGCAGCATGTGATGAGCTTCGTCGATGACCAGCCAGTGAGGCCGGGCTGTCCTCTCCCGCAAGTCCTGGATACGTGGCAGAAGTCCGGCGAAGTAGTGCGGACGATCGCCCAACGGGACTCCAAGCAAACTTACAACTACGTTTCGCGATGGAGATTCCAGACCCTTCATCACGGCGTTCGGATCCGGCACTTCCTTCGCGCTGCCGAAGGTAAGGGCGCCCGCGAAGTTTTCGTAGTCACCTTCCGGATCGATCAAACAGAACTGGTACTCTTGCGCCGCAAGTTGCTCGATGAGTCCTGCCACCGCAGTTGACTTGCCGCTGGCCGAAGGCCCGGCAATAAGAATGCTTTTCCGGTAAGGGCTGAGTTGTACCTCACCCGCACCATGATCGAGCCGTTGACCCAGTGAGATCGAGTGTCTCAACAGGCGGTCGTCATATTGGGCCAGATCGTCCGCGAGTATCTGCTCGCACAACTCGACGACTCCCGCCGAACTGCGGCCTTTCATCACGAGATCAGCGCGCTCTTTGAGGAACGGCAGCGCGTTGTCGACCGCAACACCACACTCGCAAGCCGCCAGGAGCGCGTGATCATTTTCCGCGTCCCCCACACCAACCGTGTTGTGTGGTGACAGGCAGAGCTTATCGAGAGCCACTTTGAGGCCCGTCGCTTTGTTCACTCCTGTCGGCAGGACCATCACCGCGCCCTTGTTGAAGATCACTTGCAGCTCGAGGCCGAGTTCCTTGATGGATTGCAGTACGGCATCCTGGTGCGGTTCCCACGTCGCAACCACCGCCTTGCCCGCGGCGAATGGGACCTGGTGCTTGGCCAGCATCTCGAGGAATGCCTGGGGCGGAGGTTCGCACAACAGCTTCTCTTTGCGGGTCGAAGGCTGATACAACAAAGCTCCGTTCTCGGCGACCACCTGATCGAACATATCGAGGGCGGGAAAAACATTCTTAAGGTCCGGGAGGTGACGCCCGGTAACAAGGATCAGCTTCCGACCCGAGGTCACAAAACGCCGAAGGACCGCGAGCGTGCTTTCCGATACGGAGCCGTGGGAAGCCAGCGTGCCGTCGTAGTCAGTTGCCAGGACCAGGTATCGCATTCGCGAGGTTGGATGCAGAAGTGCCTGCATTTTCTGAGGCACCTACCGGAAATCCGGTATCAACAGAGATTCTAGCCTGAAGAGGGCATCTGGCGACTATCGAGCTTCATCTCAGACCAGCTGAATGATTTGCGAGCGATATGTCTGAGGCTGCCGTAGGTTCGTTCCTGGTTGTTGTCTTCGTGCTGCTGGCCACCGCGCACGTACTTGGCTACATTTTCGAGAGGCTGCATCAGCCCCGTGTCGTTGGTGAGATCGTGGCGGGAGTGCTGGTCGGCGGATCTGTCCTCGGCCATTTTTTTCCAAGAGCGTCTGCCCTCCTCTTCGCTCAGCTGCAATCTTCCGGGCAAGACTCAATTCACGGTGGCGAATTGCTCGGCCTCATTTATTGGCTGGGATTGTTGCTGCTGATGTTCGCGTCCGGCTCGGAGACGCAAAAGCTCTTCTCACGCCATGACCAACGCCAGGTCGCATGGCTGGCCGGAATCGGCACGGGTTTGCCGTTCGTCCTCGTTATGCTGGTGAGTCCGTGGCTACCCTTGGGCTCTATGATGGGAGCAGCCGGTCAGCACACAGCTTTGTTGATCGTGATTGGAATTGCGGTCTCAGTCACTTCCATTCCCGTCATCTCGCGAATTTTTTTCGATCTCAAGATACTGCACACACGTTTCGCCCGGCTGGTTCTCGGCGTAGCCGTTATCGAAGACACGGTCTTGTGGGCGGCGTTGGCGATCGCGACCTCATTAGCCACCTCGGCCGTGTTGCCGAAAATCGAGATCTTGAAGCACATAAGCGGGACGCTGGTGTTCTTCGGCGTTGGACTGACGTTGGCCCCTGTACTCTTTCAGCGTTTGGCACGGACGCGCTGGAACATCCTGGCTTCCTCATCTCCGGTGGGCTACGTCACACTCGTGCTGTTTACATATTGCGTGCTGGCCACCAGGTTTCAGGTCAGCCTGGTGTTTGCCGCATTTCTGGCTGGCTTCGCGGTTCCCCTTGAAGGCGAATTCCAGGAGGCACTGCTTGCCCTGAAGAAGTTCGGCTTCGCCGTGTTCGTTCCGGTTTATTTCGCAATTGTCGGATTCAAGCTGGACCTGAGCAAATCGTTCTCCTTGTCGATGCTGGTGATCGTGCTGGCTGCGGCGTGTGTGGTGAAGCTGCTCTGCGTTTCTCTCGGTGCGCGTCTCGCGGGATTCCGCGGCCTTGATGTCACCAACCTTGCGGTCGCTACCAATGCTCGTGGCGGCCCGGGAATTGTATTGGCGAGTGTGGCGTTCGATGCCAGGATCATCAATGCGACGGCATACACCACGCTGGTTTTGCTGGCGGTTCTCACTTCGCAGGCAGCGGGTGCATGGCTCGAATATGTCCTACGGAAAGGCTGGCCCTTGCTCAGCGGAGCCGATGCCCACACTTCAAACGCCCTCGAACCCTCGGCCGCAACCCAGGACAGCTAAGGTCCTTGTGCAAATTTCCCTAACCAGCTCTGACCCTACAGCGAGCTTATGTCGAAAGTGGGCGATCATCCGGGTGGCGCCAATCGAGTTCACGCAAGAGACTTAATCTCTCACCGATTTGTGGGACAAGACTGATAAGGAGAGAAGCTAATGGAAATGCGTGTAGAGCGCGGCGGCGCTACGGAAGATCGCTTCACGGGAGCTATCGAGTCCAAAACGGCCCAGATCCCGAGTACCGGATACCTCGGAGCGGCTATTGCGTCGATGGCGGCATCGGCGGCATGCAAGATCGCCGGGAAAAACGAATGGGCGCTGTTCATCGGACAATGGGCGCCGGCCTTTCTGATTATGGGCGTTTACAACAAGCTGGTGAAACAGCACGGTTCCGACGCGTTCAGCAGTCGGGCAGCATAGAAAACAGGGCTCCCACTCTTCGCACCTCCGCGGAGAGTGGGTAACGCCTCCATCTATTCCAGCCTCCGCGCTCATGTAAAATAAACAGCGGATGGCCGACTCACCCCAGCTGATTCAGATCGAACTTGGTCCTCTGAAGCCACAGCCCAAACCGGAGTGGCTCAAGGCTCGAGCACCCGTCGGCGAAAACTTCCACAATCTTAAGAAGCTGGCTCGAGGCCTGGGTCTACATACCGTCTGCGAGTCGGCCCAATGCCCAAATATCGGGGAGTGCTGGAATCACCGTACCGCTACTTTCATGTTGCTGGGCGACATCTGTACGCGGCGTTGCGGCTTCTGTGCGGTCCCAAAAGGCAAGCCTTTACCCATCGACTGGGAGGAACCACATCGCGTCGCCCAAGCCGTAGCGACGTTAGGAATCAAGCATGCGGTGGTTACCAGCGTAAACCGCGATGACGACAATGTCGGTGGCGCACAGATTTTTGCCGAAACCACTCGGCTGATCCGAGAACTGGCTCCCGGATGCCGCATCGAGTTGCTCATTCCTGATTTCCAGGGGCTTGAGGAACCACTCAGGATCGTGCTGGACGCCAGGCCAGACGTCCTGAATCACAACACGGAAACCGTCCCCCGCCTGTATCGGGCCGTGCGCTCTGGTGCGCGTTATCAGCGCACTTTGGATTTGCTGTCGAATGCGAAGCAGTGGTCGCCGGGAATGGTGACTAAGACCGGCGTTATGGTCGGGCTCGGCGAAAGCATGGACGAGCTGGTTGATACGTTTCGTGACCTCGGAGCACGCGGCGTAGACATTCTTACCGTGGGACAGTACCTGCGGCCGTCACGTGATCACCTGCCGATTGCTCGTTTCTATACGCCAGAGGAGTTCCGTACGTTGAAAGAGGAAGCCTTGCATTTCGGATTCCGCCACGTCGAGTCTGGTCCACTGGTGAGATCCAGCTATCACGCGCACGAGCAGGCCGACGCCACGGTAGCTCCCGTCACGCAGTAATCTTCGCCAACATTGTTTCTTTTGCCGTTTCCAGTCTGGAAAGTTTACGATTCAGTGCTGTTTGTCGGAGTGCTGGCTGCCTGGGGACTAGAACACCTTCACGCGGAAAGTGAGATACCGTTTCGGATTTTCGCGAATCGCTTTCACCAGGCCGCGCGTTTCGATCAGCATCTGGTCGGTATTGGTGTAAAGCGTGGGATCTTTCAGCAGCTTGCCCATCGTGCCCTGACCCGAGTCGAGTTGATCGGCAATGCTCGATAACCGGTTCATCGTATTCTGCAGCTTTGCCGCAAACTCTTCGTCTCGCGTGAGCTTCCCGAGCGCCCCTTTCCCGGCGTTCACGTCATCGGTGAACTTCTTGAGATTCGCAACGGTTTCGTTCGCGCTGTTGTAAAGCGTGGGATCTTTCAGGAATTTGCCGGCCGTACCTTTTCCAGCTTGGATGTCGTCGATAATGAGATTTAGCTTGTCAACGGTCGAATTTGCCTTCTGATATAACTCGTCGCTGGCCACCAGCTTGCCCAGGCTACCCTTGCCGTTACTAACATCCCCCGCGATTGTCTGAAACTCGTTCAACGTGGTGTTGAGGCGGTTGTACAACCCTGGGTCGTAAATCAGCTTGCCGATCGACCCCTGCCCGCTCTCCACGAACGCGATGATGCGGTCGAGACGCTTGATCAGCGCGTCCATGTTCTGCAACGTGCTCTGGCTGGAGCGCACCACGTCGTTGAAGTCGGGATGCTCCCGCGTGTTAAGTACATCGCCATCTTCCGCAACCGGGCCAGCGGCTTGTGAACTGTCGATCTCCACATAGGTAGAACCCAGCACCCCAGCCGTCTCCAGCGATGTTACGGAGTTCTTGCGAATGGCTTCCCGGTACTTCGCCATCACCTTCATATCCACTTCGACCGGCGTGAGCTGCTTATTGGCCACAATGCGGATCGCCATAACGTTCCCGACATCGACACCCTGAAAACGCACGGGCGCGCCGCTCACCAGGCCGCTCGCATTGTCGAAATATGACCGCAGAATGATCTTGCGCGTAAAGACGCCGCCGCTCTGATTCATCAGGAAAATCAGAATCATCAGGACAAGGCTGGCGATCAGCACGGTGAGGCCCACCTTAAGTTGTGACCACTTCACCTGTTTCTGGCTAGGCACTGCTCCTCCGAGGCATGGCCACTCTCGTTACTGATTCGCATTGCGGGGTTTGGGCCAATCATAGCAGACTGCTCGCGACCTTCATGCGGTGAGAACCACGGTAAGTAGTACCTCCTCCACCCGCGCCGCTCCTTATGCTCGCTTCAGAAATGGACGAAAGCACACTGCGAGCACATACGCGATCGCTCCGCAAGCCAAGGTCACGTTGAGTCCGAATTGCAGAGCGACAACAATGGCCAGCACCGAGCCAAGTACGCTGGAAGCTGCATTGACTGCCCATGCCCATTCAACCGAGTTTCCGGCGGCAGCCTCTGAACCGGTTCCAGCAAGAGCGCCCAGTCCGGCAGGAAAGGGCATTCCCATCGCGAATCCTAAAGGCACCAGCAATACTGCGCTGAGCAGCAGTTTCACCGGGAAACTGACGCCCACCATCGTAGGCAACAGTCGAGGCAGCAGTACGACGTACCCAAGAATGGCGATCGTAATGAATGCAAAAAGGATGGCATGGAAATGCGCGTGCGTCAGCCAGCGTCGGGAGACGAGGCTTCCTGCGCCGCTCGAGAGCAGCATGAGGAATACCACGACGGTCAAAGCGTAAGTAGGATGTCCCAGAAACAGAACAAAGCGCTGAATGAACGCCATCTCGACCAGGATGTAGCCGAGTCCGATGCCGACGAAATAGAGCAACGGCAGGAAGTGCTGTGTGCGGCCGCTGCGCAGCAGCATGGGAACGATCAGAAAAGCCAGCACAGCGAATATCGACAGTAAGAGTACGATTCCCAGTACGGCGACGCCGAGGTTGATGCGCCAATCCATTCCATGCTGAACGCTGCCGCGCAGGACTTGCCACAGTTTCAACGTGAAAAAGAAAAACGGCGCGTCATCCGTCACCGGCGTCACGTCGAA